>NZ_JAYKGW010000108.1:0-35006 GCF_035285525.1 Okeania sp.
GGGGGCGGGTTTATTTCACTTTAGGAAAACTGCTTAACTCACTTGAAAAACCCGCCCTACTAATATGGGGGGCGGGTTTATTTCACTTTAGGAAAACTGCTTAACTCACTTGAAAAACCCGCCCCTACTGATCCTGAAAAACCCCCCCTACTAATTTTATCTCAAATCGGTTCTACAGGAAATTTAAGCCTTCTTCGTTCTTCCTTCTTCTCCCTTACCCTGATAACTTTTTTCCTAAACCAATAGTTTTTATGACAATTATGTGAGACCTTAATAACAGTTATTTAAGGAAAATTATCTATGTCTAACCCTGGACAATATCAAACTTACACCCTTTCTGATGAATCAACTCAGTCTGAAGTCCTAGTTGTTCCTGAAAGAGGAGGGGTTGTTACTGACTGGCGCATTCAAGACCAAAAAGTATTTTATATGGATGAAGAACGTTTTGCCGATCCTACTCTTTCAGTGCGTGGTGGTATTCCTCTATTATTTCCTATTTGTGGCAACTTGCCTGATGATACCTACACCCTAGATGGAGAAACTTACAAACTGAACCAACATGGTTTTGCTCGTAGTCTTCCTTGGGAAGTTACACAACAAGAAAATGGTACAAGTATGACTGTGACTCTCCGCAGTAATGAGCAAACTTTAGCAGGATATCCATTTAATTTTGAGTTAAATTATACCTATATTTTACGGGGTAATACTCTAGAATTACGATATGCTCACACTAATTTATCGGAAAAACCTATGCCGTTTTCTACAGGTATTCATCCTTATTTTGCTGTGAGTGATAAGACTCAATTAGAGTTTGATTTACCTTCAAATAAATATCAACTCAAAGGCGACCAAACTATTAATACTTTTGCTGGAGACTTTGATTTTAATGCCGAAGAAATTGATTGGGCGTTTATTAATTTGTCAAAACAATCAGCAGTAGTTACTGATAAAAGTCGGAATTTAAAGTTAACTATTAACTACGATAGTAATTATTCAACTTTAGTTTTTTGGACGGTAAAAGGTAAAGATTTTTATTGTTTAGAACCTTGGACTGGTCCTCGGAATGCAATGAATACTGGCACACATTTATTAATTGCTGAACCTGGTAAAACTGTGGAAACAGTAATTAGTATGACAGCAAAATTGGGTTGATTTTAATAGGAGTTACGCAAAGAAACCCGGTTTCTACCCTCGTACCGGGTTTCTTATAACACTTCCTTTATTAACAAATTGAATATCAATTAGGGTTTAGTGACAGGCAAGATGCCTGTGTTACACATTTCTATAAACTAGAAGCACGAATGGCTGCACCAATTAATCCTACTTGAGGATTTAACACTATATGAACAGGCACTTTTTCTAATAATACTCTCATTCGTCCCTTACTTTTAAAAGCTTCCATAAAACTGCCTGACTTCATTAGCGGGAGAATTTTAGCAGCGATACCTCCTGCTACATATAAACCACCATAAGGTAAAAGTTTCAATGCTAAATTTCCTGCTTCTGCTCCATAAGCTGACACAAACATCTCCAAAGTTTGCTCACATAAGCGATCGCTCTTTTCTAAGGCAGCTTTCCCAATAACTGCTCCTGGATCTACAGTAATTTCATTTGAACCAACTTCTTTTTCCCACTGTCTGACTAGATCGCCTATTTCTACAGATTCTGTGGCAGATTGGCGATCGCGTAAAAATTGATAAATTGCCACTATTCCCATTCCGGAAACTACCCTTTCCACAGATATTCTGTCTAGGTTATGCTTTGCCAACAAATATTGTAATAGTTGAAATTCTAATTCAGAGCGGGGTGCAAAATCTGTATGACCTCCTTCTGTGGCATAAACTTTAATTTCCTTGGCTCCGCGAATCAAAAAACATTCTCCTAATCCTGTACCAGCACCAAGTACAGCTATGGGAGCGTCAGGTTGAAGTTCTCCTGGTTGTAGAGTTTCCAAGTCATCAGCGGTTAAACCCAAAATTCCATAACCTATGGCGGCAAAATCATTAATTAAACTAATTTGAGATATGTCTAATTCTTTTTCCATCTGTTTTCCATCGAGCATCCAAGGGAGATTGGTTAATTTGACTGTATTGTTGACAACTGGTCCAGCAATGGCAAAACAGGCTTTTTCTGGTTGTTGTGTTTCTCCTAATTTTTCGGTTGCTTCTGACAGAAACATTTTGACTATCGGTACTAAGTCGGGAAAATTTTGACTAGAGTAACTATTATCATAGAGATTTTGCAGTTTTACCCCAGCTTTTGATTCATCTGGTTGTGCTTCTACTAATTGGAGTATGGTTTTAGTACCGCCAATATCACCAGCTAATAATAATGTCATAAATTATATCCTTTTGAGTAACTATTTCAATTTTATTGTCATATTTTGTTTAGTTACATATTTTTTCACAAATCATTTAGAATTGTCATAAATCAGTTATTCAATTTAATGATGAATATTAGTTTGAGTCCTGAACAAGAAAAATTTATTTAATCCCAGATTATTAAGAGCAAATATGTCAATGTTCAACAGGCGATCGATTCAGCTTTAAAATTGTTGGCAAAACAAGAGGCTATTCCTAGACAATTAGAGGGAAAATTAAGTTATCAACTTGATGATTTAGCAGGAGTTGGGAATGAAGCTGATGAAATTGAATTTTTAGAGAATACAAAGCCTTTTAGAGAGATTGAGACAAATTCATGGAAATAAAGCTAATTTTATTAGATACTAATGCTTATGATATATGGATTCCAGCTACAGGATTACAGCACGATTTAGCATTGTTTAGTTATGACAAAAATTTTCAAAATGTAGATGGATTAACTTCAGGTACTTGTCGATATGATTTGATAGTTAAATAAGTTCTTTTTCTGATAGATAGAATCAAAAAAAAAGATGATATTTTAGATGAAATGAAGAGCGATCGCTCAAATTATTTACAGAAATTACGCATAAACTAGCGATCGCCTTTTCTCCTAAATTATCGAGGGTTCTTTATTCTTCCTTATTTCTGTTTTCAGTTAATTTTACTAATCGTTGAACTTCCTCCAAAGGTAAATCTAAATATTCAGCAATAGTTTCTAAGGTTAAGCCTAAACGCATCATATTAGATACAGATTTTAAGTTAGCTTCATCTTTGCCTTTAGCTTCGCCTTCATCTTTACCTTCAGCAAAAGCTTCTTGATAGACTTTAGTTTTTTTCAATTCACTTAAACCTAACATGGCTTCAATCTCCTTTCTAGTTTTTTGAGGTAATTTATAAACGACAATTGTTTGAATTAGATTAATTAAATCTGCTTGAATCTTTGGCTGAATAATTTCTTCTTGAGCTTGAGAAATTAAAGATTTAGCCAAATTAACCGCTTGAGTTTCTGGCTCAATTACCAGTTTAACAACTCCTACTCCTAATGAACCACTGACAGTTTCTGACAATTCGTTTAAATAAATCCGTTGGACTTGACTTGAGGCTAAAATATTGCCAAAGTGCTGATTGTGTTCCCTTTCGATACTACGACTGGGATAAATAACAACTACTTGCCAAGGATTGGGGATTTTATATTGTCGTAAAAAGAGAAATAATTCGGCAAATATACGATAATAGAGGTCATCATCTGGTTGAAATTGGACTTCAACTAGGTAAAAAGGTTTGTTAGGGTTGTTGTCTGTTGGTAAGAATAAACCATCTAAACGAAAAGACAATTGTTTGACTTCGCGGGAGGTAAATTCATAAGTTTGAGTCTTGGTATTGGGTTGGTTAATTAGTTCAAAGAAAAATTCCGGAAATTCCAGAAATATTTGATAGAAAATACTGTCTGTTTTCACAATATTTATAGTTGATTGGCAGTAGAAATATTTTACTTTTTTTTTGAAAAATTATGAAATAAATTAATTTGTTATTCATCTATCATTACCTAGATAAGTTTTTGTTGGGTTGCGAGATACCCTTAACCCAACCTACTAAATTTAGACAAAACTTATGGATAACTAAAGTTCTTCTTTCTTTTCAGAATATAGTTTTTGCAACTCATCTGTTGAGGAAATATGGGGAATTTGAGAAACAATTTCCTCTAAAAATTTCATATTATTAATTGCAGAAACTTCCGATAATATTGCTATGGCTTCATCACCAAATTTTATTTTTAAACTCATTTCTATTGCTAATAATAATGCTTGTTTTAGTTGAGAAATTTCTGCATTTTTTTGGGAAATTTCCAAAATATTTTGAGAAATTTCTGCATTTTTTTGGGAAACTTCTGCGTTTTTTTGGGATATTTGAACATTTTTTTCTATTGCTAATTCATCCCCTGTTTTAATCAAATTTCCATCAGCATCACACCAACGCAACCAAGTATCATTAACATTTTCAAATACACCATTCCCAAGAGTTAATCCTAGATTTATATCGGGAAATAAAGCATTATTTTTAGGAGTATAAAAAGTGCCTTGAAGTTGAAATATTTGTAGGAAAGTTTTACTTAGTTTTTGCAATGGTATCGTAGACAACATAATAAGGAATTCGTAACTTAGCATAGTCTGTTAATTTACTTCCTAATTCATTGCCTGAGGTGGGAGAAACAATTTCAATTACTACATCTGGAGATTTGCCAAATTCCCAGAATAAATAAGAGCGAACATTACGTTTCCACCATTTTTCTCCACCAGGAATATTCAAGCTTAAAAACACATCAGGTACAATTCCTGAATCTCCGACATAAGAGAATAAACCTACATTAGCAGCAACAATAAAAGGAACATTTATTGGTATTTCAGTACCACTATAAAATACAGTTGTAAGTAAACGTTGTTGTTTTTCATTAATGAAACTATCCAAGGGAGTATCATCCTCCAGAATCATATTACTGGTGTCTGGATATTCATAAGGCATAACTGTCAATTTTTGTGACATAATTATTTATTTAAAACAGGACTTACCCATGCGCAACGCAATTTTGTCCGATATGAGCGACAGCGTTTTGCTCCGCGACATGAATGGGTCGCAGTTCATCAGGATAGCAATCTCAAACCCCTATTTTTCGTACCTCATGGCTTTAGTCCTATAAAAATTACTTAATCAGGACTTACGCAAACGCACTATATATAGAGTTCCAAAACTATTGTATAATAGTTTTAAGCGCTATATGTAGAGTCACTGCGTAAGTCTTATTAATATCAGGACTTACGCAGAAACTAGGTTTATCAACAAAATCTCGTGGTTTGAACTGAACCCAGAAACCCGGTTTCTCGTAGAAACCGGGTTTCTTTGCGTCCTAAATATATTATAAATGATAACCTGTAAATAGTTTTAGCGGAGCCTAAGGGTAGCTATATTGCCTTTTTGACTTAATAATTAAAGCCTTTTCTTTCTTGCTTATTTCTGCTCCCAAAACTCGCCATCAGTAAATAACAACAGGGAACTAAATATAGCGCCACAAGTGTCGCACCACCCACACCACCAGCGATCGCTATTGCTAAAGGAGGCCAAAAGCTACCACCTTCTATCAACAAAGGAACAAACCCGATCATTGTAGTTAAGGTTGTCGCAACCACATGACGAGTGGAACCTATAACCACTTGACGAACAGCTCGACGGTTGCCTGTTGATGCTTCTTCGTCTTCCAAAATGGCAGCTAAAACTACTACTGAGTCATTAATGGCGACTCCCACTAAACCAAATGTACCGATGAGACTGGTAAAACCGAAAGGATAGCCAAATAACCACAGACTGAAAAACCCTAAACCAATAGCACAAATAGCAACTCCCCCAATAATGGCAGTTGCTCGAAAAGAATTTAAGGATAATACCAAAATTGAAGCTGCTAACAAAAAGGTAAGAGGTAGGGTAGCAAACAAACCAGATTCTGCATCACCTTGTTTTTCTGATTCTCCAGCAACTTCCAACCAATACCCGGATGGTAGTTCAAAGTTGGCATCATTTAACCTTTGTTGCCACCCCTGTAAAACTTCGGATGGTAAAATTCCAGCAGCAATAAAACCTTGAATGGAATTTATCCGTTTGCCATTACGTCTTTTAATAACGGAAAATTGTGGCTTTAATTCTACTTCTGCTAATGCTGAAAAAGGTATTGTATTAGTTGTACTAAATCGGTTTTGGTTTAGACTCGAACCTGTTGGTTGTAAGTCTAAAGATGTAATTTGATTAATGTCTCCCCGTTGAAAATTTGATACTCGCACTCGCACTGGTATTTCTTCAGTATCTTCAATTATTGAACCTCCTAAATTTCCCTCTAATGAAGTTTGTAATTGTTGGGAAAGGGATGTAGAATCTAATCCTGCTAAACGAACTTCTTCTTCATCTATTTGTAGTGATAATTGAGGTCGAATTTCGCTTAAAGTTTCACGGGTATGAGTTACATTAGGAACTTGCACTAAAAGACTTCTTACTTGTTCTCCTAATTCTTGTAAACTCTTTAAATTAGGACCATAAATTCTGATTTCTACTGGTGCATCAAAAGGAGGTCCTTGTTCTAATTTTCTAACCAAAACTTGAGCTTCAGGAAATGCAGTATCAACTTCTGCTTGGAGTGCATTAACAAATTCTGATTTAGCAGTTAAATTTAACTGTAAAAATCCTTGAGCGTAATTTGTCGCTTCTCTACCTGCTGTTATGTTGTAATAATATCGAGGAGAACTACGTCCTAAAAACCATTGTACTTCTTCAATTTCTGGATGTTTTAATAATAAGTTTCTGACTTCTATAGCCGTATTTTTAGTTTTTTCAATGGAGGTTAAACCAGGTAATTCTAATTCTATTTGTACTTGGTCTCTATCTACTTGAGGAAAGAATTGTTTGGGGAGATTGCTAACTTGAATTAAACCAATTATTGGTAAAATTAAGCCCAACAATATTCCCAACAAAGGAATGCTAAATATACTTCTTATACTGAATTGATAAACTTCAGCTAAAAAAGAATTTGTAAACCCAGTTTGCCACCATTTTTGTTGATTATTTTGGGAATAATGATGATTATTATTGTATAATTTTCCTGCTAAACCAGAACCTACTGTTAGAGACAATATTAAAGAAGAAATAACAGCTAAAATTACACTAACGCCAATAGTACCAACAAATTCTCCAGAGTTACCAGGCAACAATACAACTGGTAAAAAAGCCAAAGCAGTAGTCAAAGTTGATGCTGTTAATGGCATAAATAAATGATTAATTGCCTTATTAATAGCAGCTTCAGGTTTTAATCCAGAAATTACATTTTTATGAACTTCATCAACTACAATAATTGCTGTATCAATCAATAATCCTAAAGCTACGATTAATCCAGTTATTGACATTTGATGTAGAGGAACATTGAGAAATTTCATCATTCCTAAAACCATACAACTTGATAAAGGTAATGCCAAACCTACAACAATTGCTGATTTCCAACCCATTAAAAATACAGTAATTCCAAATACTAGAATTCCACTCATTAATAGATTCAACATCAGACTTTGTAAACGGGTATCAATATAATTACTTTGATTAAAAATAATCTCCAGTTTCAGACCTTTACCTAACTCTTTACGGAATTTTTCTATAACTGTTTCTGCTGATTTTGCCCAGAGATCTATTTGATAATCGGAATTAACAAATACAGCTAAACTTGAAGCCGGATGACCATTAATTAATGCTAGTTCCCTGGGTGGTTCAGTAATTGTTTTTCTAACTTCAGCAATATTGCTAAGTCGAGTAAACTGCCCTTGGTTACTAAAACTAATGGGAATATTTTTAATCCGTTCTAAGGAATCTAAATCTGCATCAACCTCTAGGAGTAAATCATTATTTTGACCGCGAAATTGACCGGAAGAAACTTTAGCATCGCTCTGTTTAATTTGTGCTGATAATTGTTGGGGAGTAATACCAATACTAGCTAATTGAGTTGCATCAATTTCTACTAATATTTCTTCTTGAGGATTACCAATTTCCGCGATTTTTTTTGTTCCTGGTAATTCTAATAATTCATCTTTTAATAATTCAGATAAACGGGTAATAATTGCATAATTAGGTTCAGTATCTTGCTCCCAAATCAAAGAGATAATCATCGCATAAGCCTTAGCTTCAAGTTCCTCTAATTGTGGCTTAGTTGCATCAACAGGTAATTGAGTAACTTGATTTAATCGCTCTCTAATTTTTAACCAAACTGTATCCGCATCTGTTTCTTCAACTGAATCTAATAATTCAATATTAATAATTGAAGTTCCTACCTGAGAGCTTGAATAGTAGTCTTTTATTTCTTCAATTTCAGATATTTCTGATTCTATTTTTTCTGTGATTAATGTTTCTACTCGTTCAGCATCAGCTCCCGGCCAAAAAGTTGTGATAACGGCAATGCGAGAAGTTAATTCTGGGTCTTCGAGTCGTGGCAATGTGAAAAAGGATGATATTCCCCAGGCAATAATTATTATAATTGCCAGTATTAATAATCGGAAATTTCGATAAAATAAAGTAGCCATTTTCAGTTATTAGTTTTTTTTGTTACTGATTTATATTGCAGAAATCGCTATAGAAAAATGTAGAGGTTTGGATATTAAATCCCTACAATAAAATGTTACAATATAGGTAATAATTAAGCTATTAGCAGTCAGCAAGTGTTAAGGGATAAAACTACCTAATGGACATCAAGCAGGCTTAGGAAATAAAATAGAGAACTATTGTCTTAATCCTAATCATCAAAAAGGTAAAAATCAAGCTACTCTTTTCCAAAATAAATTAGGAATTAATTTAAGTAATGCAAATATTCTTAAGGAGGCAATTAAATAAGCTGCTATTAATGAATCAGTTATTATTCGTAAAGTTAATGAGTATGGTATACACTATAACATGAAATTCTTTCTAAAAAACGATGTAGGAGAATCTTTAATCTTAGTCGCTTAGATAATTCGTTAAGGAGAAGATTTTCCTAGATTAACTAATTGTTATCCTGTCAATAAATGAGGTATATTAATGAACACATTCAAAGAATTAGATATCGTAGCTTTAACCCAAGATAGACAAACAACCCAGTTTGAAAAAGAAGCATCCATTATCTTATTTAAACGACAAGTGGGAACAATTGTTATGGAATATGATGACCAAGTATTTGAAGTTGAATTTTCTAATTCTTTAAATTTTATTTTTTCCAGACATTAATTTCGGTAATAATATATTTCTTATATTAGCAAGAGTTCGAGATGAATTTTCATTTGTCAATTTTTGAATCTAAATAACGAACTAACTGTCCAGGAGCTAATTGATTAGTTCCAGTCGTCACCACCAAATCTCCCGGTTGCAATACCCCCCGCACCAAACTCCGATTTCCCTCCGTATGCAAAACCTCAACCATCCGTTTTTCAATCTGATAAGTTCCCAGAGGTAAGTCCCAATCTGACTTTTCCGGAGAAACCAAAGCAAAACAAGCTAACAACCCCCGCTTTCCCCAAACCAAAGCAGAAGTTGGCAACCAATATCCCGTCATACTATAAGTCTTATTAACTTCCAAACGAACCACAGTACCCGGAGCGATCGCTTGCGATAATGCTAAAATCACACTTTGAGTCCGAGTCGTAGAATCTAGCTCTGGTAAAATTGACAACACTTTTGCACTATAAGTTTTATCTCCCATCCTCACTTCCTCTACACTACCTACCCTCAAACCACTAACTTGAGTCGGTGGTACTCCAACCCGAACTTTCCTTTCCCCACCCTCCACCAAGCGCACAACAGCTTCACCTGCATTCACCACAACGCCCTCATCTAAATTACGAACCGAAACAGTTCCAGTAAAAGGAGCATAAAGAATACTCTTTCTCAAAACAACTTCAATTTCCCAAATTTCTGCATCGAAACGTTTAACTTCAGCTCGTTGCGCTTCTATCTGTTCGATGCGAGTTCCAGCAATAAGTTCATCTAACTGACTTTGCACTTGACGCACTCTAGCTTTTTGCGCTTCTATCTGTTCCGAGCGAGTTCCAGCAATAAGTTCATCTAACTGACTTTGCACCTGACGCACTCTAGCTCGTTGCGCTTCTATCTGTTCCGAGCGAGTTCCTGTTTGTAATTTCTCCAGTTCACTCCGCGCTCCCTCAAGTCTAGCATTAATAGTATCAGTTTGAGTAGCAAATTCATCAAGCTGTTCTTTAGAAATAGCTCCCTGTTGATAAAGTTCTTCTCGTCTTTTTTCCTGAATTTGAGCTAGTTCTAGTTGTTCTTCTAAGTCTAGAAGTGCTAAACGAGCTGCTTCAATATCTTCGGTGCGAGTTCCCGTTTGCAGTTCTTCTAATTTGGCTTGTTCTTGAGCTAATGAGGCGCGGGTAGCTGCTATTGTTTCTATCCTCGGTCCTGTTTGCAGTTCTTCTAATTTGGCTTGTTCTTGAGCTAATGAGGCGCGGGTAGCTGCTATTGTTTCTATTCTCGGTCCTGTTTGCAGTTCTTCTAATCTGGCTTGTTCTTGAGCTAATGAGGCCCGGATAGCTGCTATTTCTTCTATCCTTGCTCCGTTTTGTAGTTCTTTCAAGGAGGCGATCGCTTTTTCTCTCTGAGCTATTAATATTCCCCGTTGGGCAATGGTTTGGCTAGTATCTAGTTCAGCAATAATTTGCCCCTTAGTTACTGTGTCTCCTTCTTCTATATATATAGATCTCAGTAAACCTGATCGTTCAAAACCAAGTTCGCTTGTCCGTTTTGCTTCGACTATTCCTGTATAACTTTGAGCAACTGAATAGGAGTTAACTAATTTTATAGGGATAGCTGGAACAGAAAGGATATTGGGAAGAGGAGTTTCTGAGATTGGTTCGGGAAAATTTTGTTGATTTTGCCAAAATCTGATACTGCCAAAAGCTATTGCTAAAATAATTACCACAAAGCCAAACCGAAGAAATTTTCGTTCTTTATTTTTGGGTTTAAAGTTCCTAGCCTCAGACTGAATTGGTAAAGGTTCTATCTCACCAGTTTTGGCAATTTCAGACTGAATTGGTAAAGTTTCTATATTATCAGTTTTGGCAGTTTCAGATAGAATTGGTAAAGTTTCTATCTTATCAGTTAAGACTTCTACTTTACCATTTTTTTCGTAGGATTTAGAGTCTAACAATTTTTTGTCTGTCATTGGTTTTTGCTCTAAAGATTATTTGTCATTTCAGTTATCAGTTATCATTCTCGTGCTTTTCAAATTTAGTTACAGCGAAAGTCCCAAGGAGACTTAAGTAATGGTGTGCATCCATAAACCCGGTTTCTTGTATCTAGGTGTGTGCCCGTTGTCAGCTACATGAGCCAAAGAATTTATTCTTTGGCTCAAAGCTAAATTCCCAAGGGGAATCAAACAATGGCCTGCATCCATAAACCCGGTTTCTTGTACCTAGGTGTGTGCCCTTGAGAGACTCTACAGTAGGGGGGCGGGTCTGGCTAGCTCAATGTGAAGAGCTACGCGCCCTTGAGAGACTCTAGAGTAGGGGGGCGGGTCTGGCTAGCTCAATGTGAAGAGCTACGCGCTCTTGAGAGACTCTACAGTAGGAGGTCTAACATTTTTTGCTTTGATATATTATAATTAAAACATACGTTTAAAACAATTGCAAGAGTAGCTAATTGATGATTAAATCGAATATAGATAGCTGCGTATTCTGGAATACAAATATTAAGATTGAATGGGTAAAAACTCAACTATTGATACAAAGGAGCGAATTATTAATGCTGCGGAGAAACTGTTTGCCTCTCTAGGTTTTGCAGGAACTTCATTAAGAGGCATAGTTCGGGAAGCGGATGTAAACTTGGCCGCCATTCATTATCATTTTGGGTCTAAAGAAGAACTATTTAGTGCAGTAGTCCAACGAGTAGTACAACCAATTATGGAAGAAAAACTACGACTATTGACAATTTTAGAAGAGTCAGACAAACTTCCTTCTGTGGCAGAAATTCTAACAGCATTTGTCACCCCTTCCCTACAAATGCTGAAACAGCCGTCAGCAGAATGTCGGATTCATGCACAATTTATAGCCCGATGTCGCACCGAACCATATCAAGTCCAGAAACTAGCAGAACCAGAATTTAGAATTGTTCAGCAAAGATTTTTGTATGTACTGACAAAAGTGCTATCCAATCAATCTCCCGCAGAATTAAAATGGAAACTAGATTTAGTAGTGGCAATGCTAGTGCGGACTATGAATCAAATGGAACACTCAGAAATTTTAAGTGAGGATAGTTCAGTTAAAGATAAAGATATTGATAAACTTGTGCAGCGTCTTGTAACTTTTATCAGTTATGGAATTAGCGCTTAAGAAGTAAGAAAATAGGTGTACCTTATAGTAATGGGAAGCGCTATGTATCAATCAGGACTTATGCAGAAACCCCATATTTTTTAGGGGCAAGCAGAACCACCATATTTTTTAGGGGTAGAGGGCATTTGCCCTATACAAGTAGTGTATTGTTCAACTGTTTAACACTTTGCGTCAATCTTGTTGGTATTAGAGATAATTTTCATTATCAATTATCCATTATTCATTATCAATTATTTATTATGCCATACAGTAAATTTACCCTAAGCAAAGCCGTAGAAAACTTTGAATTAACTATTATTGAAGGCGATCGCTTTCTACCAGAAGTTCCCCAAATTAATCCTACTGCTTTACTCAGAGATACCTTGAAAGAAACAGTACCTTGGGCGATCGCTGTGAATAGTGAAAAAGCTCGTTCTGAAGGTATTATTAATCCAGTATTATTAGAAGTCAAACGTCAGCTCAAAGGAAAAATCAGCGTTTTTTCTGGTGAAGAGTTTGCAGTACAACCAGAAATTGATTTAACTGGATATGTTGATTTTTTGATTAGTCGTTCTTCTGAACAATTATTTATTAGAGCGCCTGTGGTAGTTTTAGTGGAAGCGAAAAAAGAGGACTTGAAATCATCTCTAGGACAATGTTTAGCAGAAATGGTAGCAGCTCAACGTTTTAATCAACAGAAACAGCAACCAATTTCAACTATTTACGGTACTGTTACAAGTGGTACAGTTTGGCGATTTTTGAAACTAGAAGAGCAAACAGTTACAATAGACTTAACAGATTATCCATTGCCACCCGTTGAGCAAATTTTAAGCTTTCTAGTTTGGATGGCAAGGTAATTTCAGTTATCAGTTATCAGTTAACAGTTATCAGTAGACCTCCGACTAAAGTCGAAGGCTTGAAATACTGAGTTAAATATTTTTTCATCCCCTTAAAAGGGGAGGCACATATCCTCATTTTTTGGTGAAAATGAATAAAATTAAGCAATTTAAACTAAGATTAAGTCATAAAAATATAGAAAATTTTACTACTCCTCCTGACGATCCTTTAGGAGAGTTATCTGACTTTGAGTTAGGGTTAAGAAAGTTTTGTTATTTAATCGTCAAGTTATTGTAGAAATTGGGCAAACTAACTTTAAGGTACTTTTATATCCTGATATTTGTATCTTATTGGAGGATAGATTCACTGAAAAAATAGGAGAGTTATAACGGGATAAAATCATGGGTTTAGATTTCGTTGAAAGTTATTGGTGTCGAATCAAATTTTTTCCTGTTGATTCCCAAATTAAATGTTATTTAAAAGACCTTAGTTATTATTATCAAGAATCATTAATTATCTTGGATAAACAACAAGTTTTGACTCAATTAAAGCAATTTTTAACCGAATTAATCAATCTAGTAGTTAATCAAGGTTATATTAGTTTACAGGATAGGGATGAATTTATTAAACCTGCTTTTGTTCAATCATAGGTACTAAGATAGTTTTCTGTATTTCTTAAGTTAAATTTGCGTTGTTATTGGATGAGATGGTAATGTCAAAGCTTGATATTTTCTAGCTTAAATTTCTTGGTAGTCCTGCATAGTAATGGTTAAAAATAGAACATTTTCTCTACCAAATTAAGCGGATTTGATATTAGAAAAACTTGTTTTTTATAACAGGATTTGGTGCGAAATATGCTGTATCAATTATCCATTATTACAGCAGTTTCACCCCCGCGCGTGAGGTACAAAATTAGTAATTCTGGTAACACAACCTTCCAGGTTGTTACAGCAAACGAAAGCTGTGTTACAAAGATATTTAAGTGTACCTCACCATCCTCATGCATTGCTGTAATTATTCTAACTAGCTTTTTATAACCAGATTTGATATCAATTATCAATTATCCATTATCCATTATTTTAATACCTCATATTACCTTCAATCAAAGCTTTAAACTTAGGATTCATATAAATATTACCAAAAGCAGTATCAGTTTTTGCCATTTCTCGATAGGGTTTACCAGCACCTAAATTAATTGCTTCTTCTAAATTTTCAATAGCTAAATATATCTTCTCTTGCAAAGCATAACAACGAGCTTTATTATAGTAGGCTAAAGAATAATCTGGCTGAATTCTTATGGCTTCATTAAAACAAGCGATCGCATCAGGCCAACTTTCTTTATTTGAGAAAGCTTTACCTAAATTATTCCAAGCTTCCTGATAATCTTCTTTTAGTTCTATTGCTTTCTCATAACTAATAATTTCTTTTTTAGTATCTCCTAAATAAAATAACGTTTTGCCTTTAAAATTCCAAGCATAATAATTATTAGGTTGAAGTTCTATTACTTCTTCAAAACATTTCAATGCTTCGTGATACCTTCCCAACTCAAAAAATGCTTTACCTTGATTCTCCCACACTTGATATAAATCTGGTTTAATTTTTATTGCTTGTTTATACTTTTTAATAGCTTCTCGGTAATTTCCTAAATCACTCCAAATATTTCCTAAATTGTACCAAGCTTGATATAAATTTGGTTGGATATATAGTGCTTTCTCAAAAGAATTTATTGCTTTTCGATATTCTCCTAAATCATTTAGTAGAATCCCTCTATTATACCAAGCTAAATAACAATTTGGTTCCAAACTTACAGCTAAATTAAAATTATTTAAAGCCAAATAAAATCTCCCTGTTTTTTTTAAGGCATTCCCCCGATTATTCCAGGCTTGAGCGTAGTCTGGTTTAATTTTTATTGCCCGGTTAAAAGCACTAATAGCTTGCTCATATTTTCCCGATTTACTAAGATTTACTCCCAGACTATGCCAACCCTGATAATTATCTGGAGAGATTTCTATTTGTTCATCCATTTCATTTTTCAAAGAAGAAGGAAGTCAATTATCAGTTAAATCTTTGGTAGTATTGCATTGTCATAATCATGCCTGATTATTTTGTTTGTGAGGAAGCATAGTAGTGGGAGCATCTTGCTCCCGTACCAAACATTCCTTTCTTGCTCCCGTACCAAACATTCCTTTTCCTATTTCTTTCAGGACTTACGCAAAGGTACTATATGTAGATTTGAAAAACTATTGCGCAATAGTTTTAAGCACTATATCTAGGGTCGTTGCCTAAGTCCTGTCTTTCTTGCTCCCGTACCAAACATTCCTTTTTCCTACATATTATTAATTATGCAAAACTACCAAATCTTTTTTGAGTTTTATCAAAATAATTAAGTAGGAATTTTAGTTCTTACTTCTTACTTCTTACTTCTTACTTCATCAGGATTTACACAACATATTAAATAGTAAAATGCCCCGGTTAAATATATCGGTCTTGCGTAAATCCTGTTCATTATAAATCTAAGCATTTAGCTCTTAGGATTTAGCTATTAGCAATAAAACTATATGCTTAAGGACAAGGTTTAATATAGAATCCGGGTAATTAGTTATCGTAATTTGCAGTTCAGCCTTCGTTTGCTGTAACAACCACCGAAGGTTGAACTGCAAAATTGAATATTTAAGTAGCTATAGAGCTATAAGCGTAAACTGTATAACCGGATTATATATAAATGAACATATACTTTGAAGCTGAATTTCGTAGCAAAATTTTGCTAGCTCAATCAACAAAGCTTTGAAGGCTCACTAAAAGTAATAGCTAATAGCTGTTAGGGCAGATCCTCCGCAGGAGGCTATCTTAGAGCTGAATGCTTACTTGCTAAGTTCATTATAAATAGCCCATATTGCCATTGCTCTTAAATAATGACTAGCTCGAAAAGTACCTTCTGCTGTAATAGCTTCTGGAGTACGAAATTGTAAACCATTTTCATAAATTTGTTCTACCACTGCTTCAGTTATTTCTAAAGCTTCTTTTTTCATACCAATTTGCACCATAAAAGCTGCTAAACCAAAGTTAATTCCTGTCCAAACTTCTAAAGGATGGGTAGCATCAGGATTCTCTGGAGAACCGTCAGGTAACACCCCATTAACTGCACCAAATTTCCCATTATGAAAGTTTTTAAAACAAGAATTATAGACAGTTTTTAAAGCAGAAAATGCACATTCAATAGGTACAATATCTGGTAATTTTAACAGTTTTGCATAAAATTGACCGCATAATTGGTCAGCCATTACTACTTCCGAATTACTCTCACTATCTAAACGATAATACTCCCCATTCCATAGTTTTTCTTGATAAATAGGTAATGCTTTTTCTAACCAATTTTGATACACAGAAATTTGATTATTAATTGCATCTATAGAATTTTTATCAACCTCAGAATGGAAACCTTGGGGTGGATAATAAGGAATTTTTCTGGGATGTTCAATTAACACTTTCCCCATAGCGATCGCTGCCTCCAATGCAGCTAACCATAACCCCCCACAATAAGCACTCACACCCCGTAACTGCCAATCATCAAAAGTTTGGTCTGGCGCTCCCTCATTTTCCGGAATGCCATCATTATCTTTGTCAAAAGCTTTGAGATATGCTACCGTTTCGACAATAGCAGACCAACATTGCCACAGAAACTCGTAATCATTTCCACCAGTCAATAAAAAGTCTCGATACACTTGCAACACAAAATCACTGGATAAATCTTTCCACTGATTACAATCTTGATAACTGGTATAATTCGTCTTTTCCCAGGGATGCTCATTCGGTGCACCCAAATCATGGGGAGTTGCTCCAGCGATTTTTCTTACTGCCGATGCTTGATTATAACCAATAATTCTCGGTGTATCATCCGCCGTCGATATCGCCCGTGCAAACGCCACCAAGACTGACTTTTCTAGATCTGGCCACAACATCAACAGCCCAAAAGAACCATATAATCTCACATCTAAACTCTCGTACCAACGATAATCTAGACATTCCACTACACCAAACTGACCTTTAGGATCACCTTCGCTAGCAGCACTCCAAAGAGTTCCCCCACTGGTGAGATCATAAAGCTCATTAAACAAAGCTGTCTTCAACCAACCAGGTAAATCTTCCCGTTCCAGAATTGGGTTTTGCCAAGTTTCAATATTCTCCCGCCATCTTTGATAATGCTTCATCGCAGTACGAACCATCGACCAAGCATTTTTGCCATTGCGACCATAAAAATCTGTATAACGGCGATAATATGAAACTCCAGCACTAAACTCAGTCACAGGCAAATCCCAAACCAAAAAGAAAGGAATTTTCCGAGTTTTCCCTGGTCTAATAGTGAAACGAACTGATATCGCTACCCCGATCTGTTCTCCCTCAGTTGCAGGTAGTTCATTTTCTTCATCTATGAGAGTACCATCCATCCCAAAGTAATGCCAGATATCTTCCCCGCTACCACTAGGGTTCCACCTTGTGTGATAAGTGACTTCCATACCTGCATTAGCAAACGTTCCAATCGCCATTTGTCCCTCTCCTTCTGCGGGTTCGTCAGCGATATTTAATTTAGTCATCGTGCAACCAATGCGGTGAAAATCTTCCACTAATAGGTTAAAACTATCTGTACTCTCACCCCACAGGGGTTTGTATTCATAGACCGGACTCCCATCATCTCGAACTTTAACTTCTGGTGTTTTCACAAAGTTGGTAAACCAACCAATAGTATTCTGCCAACTCAGCATGATACTAAGAGTAATTGCTTCATCTGTGGGATTATGGGCCGTCCATTCAAATATAGCGATCGGATAACTGGTTTCTTGATAGTTACCTGCCCAGATTGGGGAAAATTGTTCACAACTTAATTGGGCATTAAATACATTTTCATAGACAAACCAACTCCGGGGATAAAGAGCATGATAAGTGCCAGTATGTTCCCCTGCTTTTTCTTTAGGATACCACTGCCAAGCAGAAAGACTGCCATCTGTAGGTGGTTCAGTGGATAAAGCATAAGCTTGTTTCTGGCCTTTTGTTTCTTCAAAAACGCTAAATTGACAACCAGGCAAATTTTGATAAATGTGTTCGCCACCGTCAAGATGCCACAAATTAAAATCGCCCCGTGGGGAACGACCGATAGCACCTGCACCAAAGCCTCCAAGGGGCATTCCGTGCCAGGGGCCATCATCCAGATTACTGCTATAACGGACTTTATAAGGTTTGTCCCAATCAAGACCAATGGAACGATTCCAAGTATAGGGAGGAATGTTAGGGTTAGGATTTTGTTTATTCATACCCTATATTTTATTAAGTTAAAAGTTAAAAGTCAAAAGTAATTAAGGTAGGGAGTAGGGAGTAGGGAGTACTTAAGAGTTAGGAAGAATGGGAGTTATAGAGGAATTAGTTGTCAGAATTGTCAAGGTAGGGAGTAGGGACTAGTTAGGGCTTGCTGATTAAATTTGAAAGTCTTTACAGATAAACCTTTTAGCATTTTTAGGTAGGTCAAAAGTACCAGCTTTTAAGTCTTGAAAGCTAAAAAGTCTAGGATTTTTGGCTAATTGTGACAGAAAATCAAGGGATAACTCTTCTGGCTACCTCTTCTGTAATTCTTATTCCTTCTGGATTGCTGGATTGCTGGATTCTGGCTTCTCCCTGCTACTAAAAGACTGAAGAAGCGCAAATCCTAGATAGGAAGAGCGATCGCAAATTCTGTTCCCTTTCCTAGTTCAGAAGTAACTTCTATTTTTCCCCTATGCTTTTGAATAATTTGATAAGAAATTGACAACCCTAAACCAGTTCCCTTCCCTGTTGGTTTGGTTGTAAAAAATGGGTCAAAAATTTTATCTGTAATTTTAGGTGGTATTCCTGGACCGTTATCTCGAATTTTGACAAATACTTGGTCTTGAGCTGCCTTTCCTGTTTGAATCACAATTTGTTTCGGTTGAATATCCGACTCCAATATCGCATCAATAGCATTAGAAATTATATTCATAAATACCTGATTTAATTGAGCTGGATAACATTCTACTAAAGGTAAATCCCCGTAATTTTTGACAATTTCAATTTCACGTTTTAGCTTGTGATTAAGAATTAACAGGGTGTTATCAATGCCTTCGTGAATGTCTACAGATTTGAGGTGACTTTCATCCAGTCGAGAAAAATTCCGTAGCGACACTACAATATTCTGAATCCGATCAGTACCTATCTCCATAGAAGAAATTATCTGGGGCAAATCAGATTTAATGTAATCAATATCAATTTCAGTTATTAAATCTTCTATTTCTGGATGCGAATCAGGATACACTTGTTCATAAAGACTGACCAAATCTAATATATTTTGTGTATATTCCTGAAGATAACTTATATTACCATGAATAAAATTGATTGGGTTATTAATTTCGTGAGCTATTCCTGCTACCATCTCTCCCAGACTAGACATTTTTTCGGTTTGAATTAACTGTGTCTGGGTGTTTTGTAAGTCTTCCAAAGCTTGTGTTAATTCTATCGTCCGTTTTTCTACTTTTTGATTAGCTAACTTTAAATCTTGAGTGTACTCTCCTACCCATTGAATGAGTTGATTGAAAGAAAGAGCTAATAACCCCACTTCATCATTAGTGCTGACTGTAGCTTGCAACTCAAAATTAGATTCTGCTGTCACCCTTTGAGCAGTTTTAGTCAAACTCTTGAGAGGGCGAGCGATCGCTTGACTGGTATAAATAGCTAAACAAGTAGCGATCGCTGCTGATAGCAAAATACTGCCAATAGTAATTTTTTGACGTAAAGTTTCTGAATGGAACATTTCGTGATTAGCCATGTTTTGGTTTTGTTCCACTTTATTGATTAACTTGTTTAACTTTTCAGAAAGCTTTTCAAACTCAATGCGAATTGCAATTGCCTCTTGACTTGTATTGATAGCTAATATTTCTTGTTTGGCAGTTGAAATATCTTCTGGTCGCAAATTAATCGGATCTATTTCCTGCCAACTTTTCTCCATTAATTGACTATATGAATTCCATGTCTGACGATAATCTTGTAATATAGACTGAACAATTTCTGGACTCATGTCTAATTGATTAGCTTGATTTTCAACCATCTCATCAAGAGCAACAATTATTTCTTTTAATTGCTGACTCTTACCCAAGAACTTGGTAGTTTCATATTTAAACCATACAGGATTTCCAATCACAACAGCTAATTGTTGAGGATGGAATTGTACCTGCCAAATACAATTTTCTAATTCCTTTAACAGACTTAATTTCCTGTTTGTCAATTCTAGCTCTTCTACAGTTATTTTGTGGTAATAATTTCCTGCCATTAACCCTACCGCTGTACCCAACACAGCAATGCCAATTACCAGAGAATAACCATAACCAATTTTTTGGGCAATACTCAAACCTTTGCTCCAGCGCTTAACTGGAGAGAAAAGTTTCCCAATTTTCATACCAAGTTCCTCATCAGTAGCCTTTTATACCATTTTATTTATATCAACAGTCAGACTTTATCAGCCATAAGTTAGATTTAATTAACTAAAAACTTTCATAAGACAATAGTTTCAGTTAATTATTAGACATTTTCAAGTTGAAAACTATTTGTGACATCTTTAAAGTGAATAGGTCAGGACTTACACGGGAGGCACTATATATAGAGTCTTGGTGCGTTGTGCGCTTTTCATGTCGCGCAGCGTTTCGGCGCTTGAGCCGATATATAAAGCGGAGCTTTGCGGAACGCAAAACGTACCCTACCAATAGCGTTCATGTGCAAGTCCTATAGGTATTAATTTTATTATACCAAGCTTAAAATATTTAGGACTTACGCAAAGCAAGGTATTTCTGTCATTGCTGGTTCCGCAGCTTTGCGTTAGCAAGCAACAGTATTTGCGAAACAGTCCGTCAGAATAGCAACCTCAAATAACCAAAATTCGTTCCCAATGCGTAAGTCATGATATTAATCCCAAAATACTAGGACTTACACGGGAGGAAGTCGGTTTCTAGGATAAATCCTTGTTTTGAGCAATAGATGTCTATGATCGTACCGGGTTTTTGGGTTCACTTGCGTAAATCCTGAACCCAAAAAAGCAGCATTTTTCCTTCTACCTTCTACCTTCTACCTTCTACTTACTTAATAAAATTTTCATTCCCCATTGCTTTATAAACCTCACGAATCATATCATAATCACTATCATTAACAGGAGTGAAGGTAGAACCCGTGAACTTAGAAGCAAAATGTGGCGTAGAAAGAATTGCTCGCAACAGTATATCCTGATTTGCCAACATCCGCTGGCGAATTTCATCTACCAACATCGGTTCTAATTTGCCACTACCAAGAAATACATCACTGGGCAATAGTTCACCCTGGATAAGTATGGGATAATCTTTTTGGGATAAACCCTCATCTCCTAGAGTTTTTTTGTATCTATGTAAAACTCTTCCCCAGGCATCAACCTCACCATTTTTTAATGCCTTCAACTGATAATCTTCTGAGTTAATAATTTTCACATCTGATAGCGGGTTCAACCCGGCATCTATTAGCATTTTTATCTGCGCTATATGATTGCCTGTGATACCTATTTCACCTAACTCAATTGTTTTACCTTTCAAATCAGCTAATGACTTGATTCCGCTATTTGCACGGACTGCTATAATAGCACGATAGTTAAGGCGTGTTAGGGCAACAATGGGTATTGCATTTGTCCTCGCTCTAATGATTACATATTCTGATGGTCCAACATGAATTAAATCTACCTCATCCAACTGTAATGCTGTTGTGGCATCGACTAGGTTATTAACAGGAAAAAATTCTATTTTTGTTTCTAATACATCTGCCAAAGTAGTGATAAATTGACCATATTCCTGCTCTAATTCTGCCAGACCTTGAACATCGCTCACAGCAAATAGCAGTTTCTTTTTATTCTGAAGCCAAAAATTTCTATTATCTGTGATTGTTGTACAACCTGCAATAGATAGAAAAAAATACCAAAGGAAATGACGTCTTAACATAATGAATAATTAATCAGGACTTACACGGGAGAAACCCGGTTTCTACAGTAAATCATTGTTTTTGACAATAAATATCCACGCTCGTACCGGGTTTCTGAGTTCGCATGGCTTTAGTCCTGTTAATAATTAATAATTAACAATTAATAATTAATAATGGATAATTGATCGTAGAAGAAATGTAGGAGGTGTAGGGTGGAAGTCCGTTTTTATGAATGCAACTTGTATATATTCCAAACCATTCAATCCCCACACTTCCCACTCTCTCCTGTAAGCAATCTCTAACTCACTCTAACTCAAAACCCAATTAACTAGAGTCCGAACCCCGTAACCAGTTGCACCAGTATTATTGTAACCATCTTCTGCATCTACCCAAGCTGTACCAGCAATATCTAAATGTGCCCAAGGTGTATCTTTAATAAACTGCTTCAAAAATAAAGCAGCAGTAATAGCACCACCAGGACGAGGACCCGTATTTTTCATATCAGCGTGGATAGCTTTCATTCCCTCGAAATATTTCTCTTCCAAAGGCATCCGCCACATTTTCTCTCCTGATTTTTCTGCTGCTGCTGTTAGTTCTGCTGCTAAGTCATCATTGGGACTCCACAAACCAGCAATATCATTACCCAATGCTACAACGCAAGCACCAGTCAGAGTTGCTAAATCTACAATTGCATCTACTTCCAATTTTTCAGCAAAAACTAACGCATCTGCTAAAGTCAAACGACCCTCTGCATCTGTATTGTTAACTTCAATAGTTTTGCCATTGGAAGCAGTGAGAAAATCACCAGGGTGCATAGCATGACCGCTAATCATATTTTCAGTGACAGCGCTGATAAAGTGAACTTCCACATCTGGTTTCAATTGAGCGATCGCTTTCACTGCACCAAAAGTTGCACCTGCTCCACTCATATCAGTTTTCATCATTTCAATGCTACTACCACCTACTTTGAGGTTTAAACCACCGGAGTCAAATGTTAATCCTTTTCCAACTATGGCTAGTTTGCGACGGGGAGTACCTTCTGGTTTGTAAGTGATATGAATAAATTTTGGTGGTAAGTCAGAAGCTTGAGCAACTCCCAAAAAAGCTCCCATTCCTAGTTTTTCGCAATCTTCTTTTTCCAGAATTTCTAGTTCTAGACCAAATTCTTGAGCTAAAGCTTCAGCAGTTTCTGCCATAGTTATTGGAGTACAAGAATTAGCGGGTGCTGCTACAAGTTCCCTGGCAAGAATAACTCCAGAACAAATTTGTCGGGCGCGGGCGATCGCTTCATCGACACCAGCTAAACTAATTAATTCTACTTTTTCTACATCTGTTCCTAGATTTTCTAGTTCCGATTTAAAGCGATTATCTTGATGGAGAACTAACTCAATGCCTTCAGTTATAGCTGTAGCTGTAGAATTAGCATCTTGACATATTGGCAGACTAATGCCTAGAGTTTTACATCTCTCCTGTTTTGCCAAACGTCCAGATATCCCTGCTGCTTGGCGTAAAGTATCTAATTTTAAGTCTTCTGATTTACCCAAACCCACAATAATAATTTTGCGAATAGGGTTTTTACCACCGACACGAGTTGAGGCGCTACTGTTAATTTTACCCTTAAATTCTGTTTCTGCAATGAGTTCAGATAAAGTACCAGCCAAGAGTTCGTCCAATTTGGCCATGTCCCCGGTTAATTCTATGGCATCTTCAAATAAACCAATAGCTAGGGCATCTCCGGCCCATTCTAACTGAGATGTATTAGTTGCTCTAATTTCCATGTTGATTTCTTTTTAAGTATTAATAGAATATCTTAATCTGTTTTATATCTATTTCAGGAATGTTCCATAGGATTTGGTCTCGAAAAAAGAGGGAGAAAAAAAAATTAATAGATATTTCCAAAAATAAAAAATAGAATCAATTATTGGAGAGAAATTATCTATTCTTTCCCCCTAATTCCTACTTCCTACTGCCTTTTTTCTGAAGATATTATGGAAATAGCAACTTTGAAAAAAAAATCAGATAGATAATACAAATTTGACATTAAAATCTAGAAATCACCACATAATTGAACGCTAATTTGACGACTGTTTCATAGTATGTATAAGATTATCTATTATACTCTAAAAATAAACACTATTATGAGTGAAAAAAAAATGGCCTCCCTCAGCAAAAAAAAACAATTCTGCTGAGAAAGTAAAAGATACATCCCACTATAAAGCTCAATATATTCAGAGTTTTGTGTCCAAATGGGATGAGTTAATTGATTGGGAAACTAGAGCCAAAAGTGAAGGCAGCTTTTTTATTGACATTCTCAAACAGCATGGGGCTCAGAAAGTCTTAGATGTTGCCACAGGAACTGGTTTTCATTCGATTGGCCTCCGCCAAGCTGGTTTTGATGTTGTTAGTGCCGATGGTAGTCCAGAAATGTTAGCCCAAGCTTTTGCTAATGGTCGTGATTATGGCCTGATACTACAAACAGTACAAGCAGATTGGCGTTGGCTCAATCGTAATATTGATGGCAAGTTTGATGCAGTAATCTGTTTGGGGAACTCTTTTACTCACTTGTTCTCAGAACGCGATCGCCGGAAAGTTCTTGCTGAATTTTATGCGGCTTTGAAACACGATGGTATACTTATTTTAGATCAGCGTAACTATGACGCTATTATGGATGTAGGATTTTCCTCAAAGCACATCTACTATTATTGTGGTGAGAATATCAAAGCTGAACCAGAATATGTGGATGACACTTTGGCAAGATTTCGGTATGAGTTCCCTGATCAATCAGTCTATCATTTGAATATGTTTCCTCTGCGGAAAAATTACACCCGACAGTTAATGTTGGAAGTGGGTTTTCAGCGGATTAAAACTTATGGTGACTTTCAGGAAACTTACCATCAAGAAGAGCAAGACTTTTTTATTCATGTGGCTGAAAAAAGTTACGATAGCAAACTTTCAGAGAATAATACTATGGACTATTCCCCAACTGTTAATACTGCTCGTGAATACTATAACAGCGATAGTGCTGACAACTTTTATGCTACCATGTGGGGCGGTGAAGACATTCACATAGGTATTTACCAGAGTGAAAATGAGTCAGTATTTGATGCTAGTCGTCGCACAGTAGAAAAAATTGCTTCTTTGCTAAATTTGAGTAAAGATAGCAAAGTTTTAGATATTGGTTCTGGATATGGAGGAGGCGCTCGTTATCTGGCTAAAACTTATGGTTGTCGGGTACATTTCTAAATTTAAGTGAAGCTCAAAATAAACGAAATCGTGAATTGAATGAGGAACAGGGTTTAACATCTCTAATTGAAGTGATTGATGGTAATTTTGAGGATATTCCCTTAGAAGACAAAAGTGTAGATATTGTTTGGTCTCAAGATGCTATTCTTCATAGTGGAAATCGGATTCAGGTTTTCAAAGAAGTACAACGGGTACTAAAATCTGGTGGAGAATTTATTTTTACCGATCCCATGCAAAGTGATGATTGTCCGGAAGGAGTTCTGCAACCTGTTTTAGACCGCATTCATTTAACTTCTCTAGGTTCAATAGGTTTTTATCAGAAAATTGCAGATTTATCAGGTCTCCAAGAAGTTGAAGTTATCGATCTTTCGGAGCAGTTAGTCAACCACTACCAACGTATTCTCAAGAGCGTAGAGGAAAATCATGAAAAAGCTGTGGCAGCAAGTGGTGAGGAGTATATTGAACGGATGAAAACTGGTTTGAATCATTGGATAGAAGCAGGAAAGAAAGGTTATTTATGTTGGGGAATATTAAAGTTTGTTTGTCAAGATTAAATATCATTAGAATTACGATTAATTTACTCCATCTCTAGACATTTAATATCAATCAATAGACATCTCTAAAAATAAAAAAATCAATCCATTATCGGAGAGAAATTATCTATTCTTTCTTTCTATTTCCTACTCCTTCTTTTCTGGAGATGTCTATCTAAATAGGGCTTGCGTATGGAGATATAAAAGCATTGACAGATAAAGCAGTAATTTATTTGTTGGGAAAAAGTACCAGCTTTTAGAGCAAAAAGGTTAAAAAAGATAGCACAAAAGGCTCACACAAGAGTAGAAAAATTAAGAGGTAATTCTTCCAACTAATTCCTCTATAAATCCTATTCCTATTAAATTTCCCTCCTGGGAGGGGTTAGGGGTGGGTTTACTCCCTACTCCCTATTCCCTACTAACTACCTTAACCACCAGACTTTATTCAGCAAGGAAACCCTAAATAGATATATAGATTGATAATTGGAGATGATATTATTTATGAGAAATTAACCATAATTCTTGAGTGGAACACCTAGAATACGGATGCTGCACAACCTTATGAAAATGATATTACGATTCTCTTAATCTTTTGATAATATCTTTCCACTTACAAAACTGGTAAATTAAATAGGACTTACACGGGAGGAACCAGGTTTCTAGAATAAATCGTTGTTTTCAGCAGTAATAATCTAACCTCGTACCGGGTTTCTGGGTTCATTTGCTTAAGTCCTATTAAAGTCAAAACCATAATCCTTACTCATAACTGATATCAAATCCGGTTAAACAGTTATAGATTCCTTAAGTCTTTAGGAATCAGGAGTCAGGAGTCAGGAGTCAGGCTAAAATTGTTAGGTTTTGATTGATATTGGGAATACTAAAATTAAAGGTAATCAACATAACTAATATCAGCATATCAACTTATGAATAAGAATCTAATATGGTTTTTTGTAATTCTAGCTATAGTTTTTGTCACTGCTGGTGACAGTCTAGAATTTATGCCCAAACCTCTCCAAAATGCTAGTTTAGAAAGTCGTAAATTTGTGGTGGGATTATGGCCTCGTTGGTTGAAACCTAAAAATACTAATCAACGTACAGAAGAAGCACTAGAAAAGTTGGAAACTCCTGCTCAAAAATAATAGTTTAAAAAAAGTAAGGGAAGAGAAAAATTTTAAAGTGGTAGTGGTCTACAAGTAGTGATTTTTGCAGTTTCACTCCTGACAGTCAAAGAGATTTGCTTCTAAATATCGGTACATCTACAACACTACCCTTAAAGTTATATTATGTGTCTAAAATTTAACTAGGTTATACCAATTACTATGCATTAATCCTATAGTGAGCGCGATACTTAAACATCTCAATAGTTACCAAGATTAAAAGTCTGTTATGTAACAATTATTAGTCGGAAAGGTATAAATTTTTCCTATTTTTCCTTTCCCCACACTGACTACACGAACCACACTTTCTCACCGAATTAGATATAGGATTATTTTTGAGAAATCGTATTAGGTACGTTTTCTATAATTAATATTTCTGGCTCAAAAACTCTAGCTATTTTGATTAATTCTCTAAAAAGATTATTTCTAGAATATTTAGGTTCTCCACCATTTTTATTACAAATAGAATACCTTTGACAAGGAGGAATACTAATGATAATTTGTGGTTTATTATTACTCCAAATTGCTACAATATCTTTTTCATTTTCATTCTCCACCCCAAAATTGTGGGTTACTGATAAAAGTTCCTCTAATTTAGAGGTGAGGCGATCAAAAAATTTGAGAATGAAAATACCCTGCTTAAAAGGGGAGGCTTGAGATCTCATTTTTTGGTCAGGAATTTTTACCTTACTCCTACCCTTAAATTTAAGGTAACAAATTTGTCAATGGTTATAATTACTTAAGCACCCACAGTTGTTCAAAATTAGTTTTTTTGAGATTTATTCATCCGTAGAAAAGGTATAAATTTTTGCACTCTATATTGACGAAAAATAGAAGGTTGTAGCTTTTTATAGGGAAAATTTATGATTTTTAAACACAACATTAGCACAATAAACTATGTATCCAGATGATACCAAATCCCTGAAATAACGCAAGTAGGTGAAATATTTTGTAACAATTAGCCGAAATCAGATTTATTTTGATAAGCAGAAAAAATAATAATAGTTGATTATATTTTTTTTACTTATGTTTTGCGTTCTTGTGGGAAACTGTTTTTGAATTTTTTTATAGAAGAAGGCGATCGCAACTTCTGTAAGGAAGATTTTAAATAGGGAATCAACAGAATAAGTAATTAATTTTGCAAGATATAGGGCTGCGCGCAGGGAACAGGGAACAGGGAACAGGGAACAGGGAACAGGGAACAGGGAACAGAAAGAATGAATCGCCGATAATATAAGGCTTTTATCTATTAATCCTTGATTTTTTTAGCATTTTACGGGCTACATTTTCTGTTAAACCAGTTGACTGAAATTAACGTACTAAAGATTAATAATGATTGACAATTTATTTTATATAATATCTAAATACAGGTTTAACAATAAATAAAGTCGGATTTTCCTCTGAAATTTTATCTATGAAATTTTGTCTTTCTCAGGATAGTAATATTTGAAATAATTCTGGTGATGATAGTTGGGATTTTTCTAATATTTGGGAAACAGAAACAGATTTTTCTGCTTTGCTAAGTTGAGACAGTAATTGTTTTTCTCTTTTAGACAACCTTGGAAAATGTTGTTGTAAAATATTGGTTAATTCATCGGATAAAAATAGGGGTTGATAACTTAAATATTGAGCTACACTTCTACCAAATAATTTTTTGATTGTCTCTCCTATTAATTTTAACCATTACTGAAATCAACCTCCTCAGATTAACAATGATTGACAATTTATTATTCTCAATATAGGTTTAACAATAAATAAAGTCGGATTTTCTTCTTTAATTTTATCTATCAAATTTCGTCTTTCTAAGGATAGTAATGTTTGAAATAATTCTGGTGATGATAATTGTAATTTTTCTAATATTTGGGAAACAGAAACAGATTTTTCTGTTTGGCTAAGTTGAGACAGTAATTGTTTTTCTAATTGAGATAATCTTTGAAAATGTTGTTGTAAAATATTGGTTAATTCATCGGATAAAAATAGGGGTTGATAACTTAAATATTGAGCTACACTTCCACTAAATAATTTTTTGATTGTCTCTCCTATTAATTTTAACCATTGAGGATTACCTTGATAGAAATTTATCAACTCTTGCCATTTTTATTCATCTAATAATCCTTGATTTTTTAGCATTTTACGCCCTACCTTTTCTGTTAAACCAGTTAACTGAAATAAACGTACTGGTGAGTCTTTATCTGTAAAGTTGAAAATTTCTAAAGGTGGTTCCCAAGTATTAAGAATTAAACAACTATTATGAGGAAGTTCGCCGATAATTTTTAGTAGGTTGCCATAGTTTTCATATCCTGGTTTATAGTTACCGACAAGTTGTTCGCTATTTAGTATTTTTTGTAGATCATCAAGAATAATTAGACAACGTATCTCCCGTAATTTTTCTATCAGTATTGATAGTTGAGTATCCGTGTTATTCGGGAGGTTTATTTCTGTTACGTTGGAGATAGTTTCTATTAAGTTTTTGAGAGTTAGGTTTAAGGGTGGAGATGTGCGGAGGGTACGCCAGATAATACGGTCGAAGTTAGATTCTATTTGGGGGATGAGGTGACGAATAATGGTGCTTTTACCAATACCGCTGATTCCGGAAATGGTGATGAGGCGACAATGATGTTTGAGTATCCAGGTTTTGAGAGTAGTAAGTTCGGTGGAGCGATCATAGAATGTTTTTTTGATATTTGGTGCGTCTCGGAGGTCGAGTTTTGGCAGTGGGGTTTTATTTTCGTTTATTGTTTGTTTAGTGGGTGATTTTGATTGAGTTTCTTCTAGAGAGTTGGTGTTATCTGTACAGAGATTAATATTACCTTTTACATAATTACTTTGTCGTCCGAAATTCAATATACTTGAAAAGTTAGAAATTTGATATCTTTCCATCGCAGCGAGGAAATTTGACTTACGAATTTTTTCATTTAATTCCTGAGAAATAAGTTTCCATAAATTTGAAGCGACATTTCCCACATGAAATTTAGTGCAGCGATATTCTTTAGCAACCTTTGAGTATTTTTCCCCTTGCCAAGTAGCGCGTAATATGGCTTTTTGCAGACTATCAAGATGTTTGCCAGTTTTATCGAAAACTATATCATCCACAAACCTTAAAACTTCATTAAGAGTCATTGGTCAATATTGGTTAGGAATAAATTCCTATTGTATCCGATCTTTTCTTAATATTTAGGAAAAAATCTGATATTTTCTGATTGTTATTTTGAGTCATAGATTATTTTTTCTGAGATTTGATTAGTAGTAGCTCTGATTATGTGTCGTAGTAAATTATTAGGTATTAGATTACTTGGCGAAACTGTAAAACTTTATTTTACATATAAGGAAGTAATCCGAATCAAAAAGTATTTGGAGAATATCTAACATAATGAAAAATACAAATTTTCAATCTATTCTTCTATCTTTAGGCGTTATTTTATTGCCACTCACTGTTAGTAATTTAGTATTAGCAAACATTTCTGCTCAAGGATTAAAAACCACCTTAAATAGAACTTTATCAGGTACATACGACGAAGGAACTTGGGGAGGTAAAGGTAGTAACGAAACATGGAATCATTCATGGACAATGGTAGGTGATACAGTTGTTCAATTAAGTAATATTAAAGAAGTTGATGGTGAATTTACAGCCAATTTAAAAATAGCTTGGAAATGTAAACATACTAGAGAAGATTATAATTTTGCTGGTATCAGAAAAGGTAAATATGATGATAGATATTCTGGTCATGTAACTGCTGAAGTTGCTGTGGGAAGTATAGCAGGTCAATCAAAGATTTTTGTAAACAATATCAATAACACATACCCAAATTTTCGATGTGGAAATAGTCTTGTAAATAAACTCAAAAAGCTCAATCAATCTGAACTATAAAATTGTAGAGATGCTAGCAGTATAGTTACTAAATATTGATGGTTTTAACAAATATAAAATTTGTCAGATTTGCCGACTATATTGATTAGTCAAATTTTGGTAATTAATTAATCTTCCCGAAACCATTAATATTTAGTAATTCTAAAAAGTAATGTTTTCGGAGATAAGTAAATTAACAGGAGTGTCAAATATTGACGAATTTATTATTATTGATTTTTTTAAATAAAGATAAAATTTGTCATATTTGCTAGCTGCATTGATTAGTCAAATTTTGGTAATTAATTAATCTTCCCGAAACCATTAATGCTGAATATATTCGTTAGTTAAACTTTCTATCTCATCTATCAAGGTCTAAAGTTAGATATATCAAATTTAGTATTAGTTATGGTAGACAAATTTTGATGAATCTATATCAACAGTAAAAGTGATGATATTTACCCACCTTACTTATTACTGTAGACCAGTAAGCAGTAAATAAATTTAGCAAATATTGATTTGATTAATAAATATAAAACTTGTCAGGTTTGCTAACTACATCTATCACCATAAACATTCATATTTAAGGATAAATATAATGTTTAAAAACTTCAAAAAAATAGGCTATTGTTTTTTAACAGCAACGGTCTTGATACTCGGCATTAGTTCAAAAACAAATAGTCAAAATACTGCTCCTGGTTTATGTCTGAGACATACAAGAATAAGTGGTTCGTCTGGAAATGTGATAGATACTAATTGGATATGTTCAAGAGCAGGTAATTTTAGTAAATGGATTGGACTAGGAGATGATACAGGTTGGAAGGATCAAGAATTAGCTTTTAAAGCGATTGGTGGTGCAGAAATTTGTTTAGAGCATACTAGAGTTAGTCCTTCTAGTGGATTACTCAGAGATAGCAAATGCAGTAGATCTTATAATGATATTCAGTCCGTAAATTTAGGAGATGATACTGGTTGGAAAGATCAAAAATTGACCTTTACTATTTATACTCCTAGAGAAAATTACGAAATGTGTTTACAACATAGAAGAAGAAGTGGTAGTTCGGGAAAAGTAATTAATACTGGTTGGAAATGCGCTTCTGAGTATAATCAAGAAACTATTTATTTAGGAGATGATACTGGTTGGAGAGACCAAAACTTAAGATTTACAATAAGAAATAGATAACAACTTTAGAAAGGGAAAAATAACTGTTTCTTGAAATTTTAATTATTTCAGAATATTCGATCTATTAGTTTGGCGTAAAGTAAACTTTTAATAGGAATAAAAATTATGAATCCACAAACATTATTCAATGTAGCCAAAACATTTCCAATAGTCAAAAAAAGAAAGTTATTTAAAAACTTATTGTTGTATCCTACTGCACTTTTAACAGCTCTAAGTTTAACTTTTTCGATACAGGAAAAAACTAACTCTGTTGATGATGATATTGAAATAAATTACCAACTCGAAGTCTGCAACGAGTATAAAAAAATAATCTATGTAGCTAGGGCAAAGTCTGAATCTTATCTAATAGCTGGAGATAGAAATTATGGCTCTCCATACGGCCGAAGAATAACAGCATCAAAAGTTAGAGGATGGATTCCAGTTTCTCCTAACAAATGTAAAATTTTTTCCACCTTGTCATTAGGTCTTGAACGTCCAAAATATTCACGTTATCTAGGTAGAGAAAGTTCTCTATATATAAAGAGTTCTGACAATAAAAGTTTTCCTCCACAACACATAACAAGTTATAGAAATTCTCAAGGAGGTAACACTACAAAACCATCATTTTGTGTGACTGATAAAGGTTTTAATTTCTCTTCCAAAGGTCATCAACTATCAGGTTATCAATGTCCTCGTAATAAACCTGAAGGTGCATATTTTGTTATATTTGAGCCAGTTTATTCTAGTAAAAATAAGATAGTTTTTCGCTAGATTTTGCTTATGGTAAGCAAATTTTGATAAATTTTATCAACAGTAAAATTTGCTATATTTGCCTCTCCAGCTCCTGGCGATCGCTGTAAACCAGGAGTAATAAAAAATAGATAATAACTTTAAGAAAGGGAAAGATAACTGTTTCTTGAAATTTTAATTATTTGAGAATATTCCATCTATTAGTTTGGCATAAAGTAAATTTTTAATAGGAATAAAAATTATGAACTCACGAAAATTATTGAATCTAGTCACAACATTTCCAATAGTCAGAAAAAGAAAGTTGTTCAAAAACTTATTGTTGTATCCTACTGCACTTTTAACAGCTCTAAGTTCAACTTTTTTGATACAGGAAAAAACCAACTCACAACTAAATATTAATACTGAAATATTTTACAATGTTAAAGTCTGCAACGAGTATAAAAAGAAAATATTTGTAGCTAGGGCAAAACAGCGAGCTTATTTAGTAGCTGGAAATAGAAATTATGGTAATCCATACGGTGTAAGATTAGAAGTATCAAAAGTTAGAGGATGGGGTTCAGTTCTTCCTAATGAATGTCAAGGTTTTCCGATTCTAAAATTAGATGTCGATCCTCCAAAAAATTCACGGTATTTGGATACACAAGACTGGATATATATAATGAGTTCTGATCAGAAAAAATTTCCTCCACAAGACATAAAAAGTTATAGAAATTCTCAGGGAGGTAACTCTGTAAGACCAGAATTTTGTGTAATTAATAAGGTTTTTAATTTATCTTCTAGAAATTACCAAAAAACAGGAACTAGAATTTGTCCTGGTTATAATATAAATAAAAAATCTACCTTACCTCAAGGTACAGACTTTGTTAGATTTGAGCCAGTTTCTCCTCAGAAGGATAGCATAGTTTTTCCCTAGATTTAGTTATGGTAGGCAAATTTTAATGAATCTATATCAACAGTAATATTTGTTATATTTGCCTACCCTACTAGGGTGTTTAACTCGAAAATGTGGGTTCAAAAAAACCTAACCCCCCAACTCCTTTCTCTGGGAGGAAAGGAGGAGTATCTCTCCCCACTCAAAAGCAGGAGAGGGGTTGGGGGAGAGGTTTTCATTGACTCAATTTTTACCTATAAATAAATCTAGATAAACTACTACTTATTCTTTCAATTTCTAATTACAAACACTTAATTTAACTAACCATTTCCACAAAAATTCCGATTATCTTTCTCGAATCTTTAATATAGTAATTCTCTACATCAATAAACACTGAACTATTTTCCAATTTCAAAAATTTCCAAACATAACCAGTAGTCACCGCACCATAAATAAAAGGAACATCTTTACCATCTTTTTGATTATATATTTCCGCAGCAACCATTTCGGCAATACATTGTCCTAAACCACTAACTATTCTTTCACTTTTAGCTTCTACAAGAACAACTACAGGAGTATCTAAATATAATTGTTCTGGAGATTGACTAATAATAAAATCACAAAATCCATTCAACCCTTTATCCCGATCTACTGAAAAATCTATACCCGAAAAAAAACTGATTTTAAGTTGCCTTTTAATCTCCAGCAAAATATTAATAATTATCAACTCAGAACTAGCTTTTTCCGTAGCGATCGCTAAAGCAATAGGTACATTTTGCTTTAAGGTCTCATCCAAAAGATTACTAATTTCTACAGGTTCAATTTGAGAAAATAAATCTTCTGTTTCTATAATCTTTAAATTAAACTCAGTTTTGACTTTTTTTAAATCAAAATCACTATATGACATTTTACTTATTCTTGATTTCCTAAATCATAATTTTTCTATTTATTATAAATAATTTTATCTCGGAAATTCTACTCTTAATTACCCATTTTATTTTTAGTAGTTTCTCTGTCTATAGATTGTGCCTTTATTGCACTTTTATTTGTTTATTTTTAATTTAAAAAAGCTATAGATATTTATCACTTTAGCACTAAATAAGTAGTTACATCAGTATATTACCTTTAAACAAGAAACCAAAATAAAGGGGCGGGTTTAGTTGGGAAATTTATTTGATAAACTTTCAGAAGAAAGGGGTGAGTTTAGTAAGGTTAAAAGTTTTTAATTAAGTTAACTGAAAAACCTGCCTCTACTTTGGGAAATTTATTTGATAAACTTTCAGAAGAAAGGGGTGAGTTTAGTAAGGTTAAAAGTTTTTAACTAAGTTAACTGAAAAACCTGCCTCTACTTTGGCAAATTTATTTGATAAACTTTCAGAAGAAAGG
>NZ_JAYKGW010000109.1:0-59172 GCF_035285525.1 Okeania sp.
TGAGATTCGAGGTTTGTTTCGTCTCCCTCACCGGCACATTTACTAATCTAGCAACTCCTTCTTGGAATGTCAACCCCTTTTTTCAAAGTTTTCCGGAAAATTATTTTTTTTAGTTGTAGTGAATTAGTTATATCTTTTGCTAGCAAAGGGTTGTAGGACTTTGAAATTTCACAAAAAAATTTTATTTTGACTAGAAATTTTAGTGAAAAATGCCATTTTTATTCTTTTAGATATAAAGTTAGACTGACTGTATGTGCAAATATTTACACCTAATTTGCGGAATATAAAGCTTCAATAGTCAAAAAAATTATACTAATTTAGTTATTTGCAATTATCAATACATAAATTTCACACATATTAGTGGTAGTTATAAGATTTTATGGCCTAATTTTCAGTAAGATGTCCAAGATTTTTGATATGAGTCCAGAAGGTCCTTCTTCACATCCCCAATAAATGGACTAAGCGAAAATGGCCTAAGAATGCTACTATACATATAGGCAATTTATTAAGTATTGGAATCTTTAGACTAATGAAGAATTATGCTTCTATTGCTATTGGTATAAATCAATACGAGTTTCTGGAACCTCTCAGTTATGCTCAACAAGATGCAGAGGCACTACATAACCTTGTGGTGAATGAAAGAAATTTTGCGCCAGAACGATGCTTTTTATTAAGTGACAATATTAGCGGGGAGTGTCAACCTAATAAAGAGAGTATACTAAATATTACTGAAAAGTTTTGTCAAAACGAATTGCAAGTTGAGGATTGTCTTTGGTATTTTTTTAGTGGTTATGGTGTTAGGTTTCAAAATCAAGATTACTTAATACCTGTTGATGGTAATTTGATAGACCCTGAAGCTACGGGAATATCAATAAGAAAGCTCCTGGAAAATTTGATTAAGTCTCCTGTAGGAGAGGTTTTGGTTATGCTAGATATTAAGCATAGCAGTTTAGCTGATGTGGATAATAAATTTGGTGTTCAAGCATTAGAAATAGCTAAAGATTTAGAAATACCTTTGTTACTATCATGTCATGCTAACCAAATTTCGGATGAAACTTCTAGACTGCGGTTAGGATTTTTTACAGCAGCTATTTTAGAAGGATTAAATTCTGAAAAATGTATAACACTAAAAAATCTTGATGATTTTTTGAGTAGTCGCTTACCAGAATTATGTACTGAATATTTACGACCAAAGCAAAATCATTTGATTATGGTCAATCCTACTGATAAAATTAATCAAATAATTTTGCCTCAAAGAGTTCAACTTGATAATTCTGTCACAGAAAAAGTAGGTGTAATTGTTGAACCTTTAGTTAATTATCAAACAACAAAACAAGTTTCAAATATAAAAACAAAACTTAGGAAAAAAAATATGGTAAATGGAAATACAAATAATAATATGGTTACATCTCCTAAAAATAGTCAAAATAATTTCCAAACAGTAGAAATGTTGAAAAGTGTTGATAAAAATATTGAGGCGGATAAATCATTTTTACAAAAGTTGATTTTAGGCAGTAGTTTTACTTCTTTATTGCTACTATTAGGTGTCTTTTTTACTAATAAGTCTATATTTTTCAGTGAACAATTAGTGGGTGATGGTGATTTACCTACTACGAAAACTGAAGAAGATAATTTATTAGAACCAACTTTGTCTCGATCATTTGTAGTAAATTCTGTTGAAGGTCAATCTACAGCAAATACTTCTAATTTAAAAATAAATCAGGAAAAACAAGAAGAAAACCAGCTCTCAGATAATCAATTAATATTATCTGAAGCTGGAAATTCACTTTATTCAGTTTCAGCTTCTAGTTTTAGTCAAGCAATTATTAAGGCTTCTGAAATTCCTGAAAGCGATCCACTCTACCCGGAAGCACAAAGTCAAATAGAACGTTGGAGTTTTACTATTCTTGATATAGCTATTGGACGAGCTGCAAAAGGTGATTATGATGGTGCTATTAATGCAGCTAAATTAGTACCTCAAAATGTCAGACCAATTTATCAAGAAGCAAAGTTAGCAATGGCAAAATGGCAACCATTAATAGCTAAACAAACAAAAGATAATGAGGAGTTTAATGAAGCTTTATTGAAAGCTGCAAAGGAACAGATTAAACCTGGACAAGCTTCTTCTTATATTAAGGCAATTAATGAAGTTCGTAAAATTAAGTCTGGTGAACCTAAGTATGAAGAAGCTCAACAATTAATTGCTCAATGGAGTAATACAATTTTTAATATTGCAAAAGTCAGAGCTAAGAATAAAAATTTGAATGAGGCTATTTTGGCTGGTGAGTTAGTTCCTTATGGAACACCTTCTTATGAGTCTGCTCAAAAAGCAGTGGCAGATTGGAAAAATAGGAAATAATGAAGAATTAGAAAATAGGGAGTAGGGAGTAGGGATTAGGGAAAAAGATATAGATTATTTCTGTATAATAATTGATTTATTTTTTTATTATTGGAGTTCTCTAATTAATAATTAAACCCTAAATTATAAAGGTTTAAAATTTATCGTTGAAAGCTAATATGCCTGTATTTAAGAAAATACTCAATTTAGTTGGTGGATTAATTAATACTTGCAAAATTACTGAATCTAAAAATAGACTAAAAAACAAGAAAAAAAGATGTTTATAAAACTTCTACTAGGATATATAATATGTAGCAGTAATTATTTTTGATAGGGATATTGGGTACTTGGAGTTTGGTCAAAAAAATATCAACCCTTTTAATAGTTTGAGATCAGGTTTAATTTTAATGTGTTGGTAAGGATTTCCTGCAGAATGCTGCGCAAACAACTATTAGGAATTAGCAGTAGTCAGCTCAAGCGCAATAAAAATGAATGAAATAAGCGCTATTTTAACTTCTACTTTTCAATCATATATCTGAGTTGTCAACCCATATAATGTATGGCCGGAAATTATAGATATGTTTTAGAAGCTGATTAAATATGTTTACTCTCCCGGAATACCCTATTGAATGGTAAGCCCATAACTTCTATTTTTTCTCTAAGTTTTGTATTCAGAAAAATGTTTATAAAGTATAGCTTTTCGGGAGAGGTAATTATCAATTATCCATTAATGAAGTGTGTTTTAGCTATTACAGCCAAGATACGTACAAATACAGGAGATTTCGAGCAAATGATGTACAAGGTAAATGGTGACAAAATTTTAGTGGGGGCATTTTGCCCGCTTCGGAGTGTACCTCATAACAATGGAAAGCCCTCTATTTGTTTGTATTTTGCAAATCCTAATTTAAGAATAATTTAGGTAAAAATGATGCTAGTTTTACCAGTAAAGAGGTTGCTAAAAAAACTGAGCAATTATTTGATTTTATATAATATTATTTTCTATGAAAATTTTCGATTGTCATTACAATTTATTTTGTTCATATATTTGATTACTCCCATATATATTACAGTTGGATTTGTTGGTTGGATATTAGTACAAAATGAAGGAAGCTTAGTTCAACAATTAGCTACTCAATTTCAATTAAATAATAATTTTAGTCATCATGTTATTCATAATCTAGATACATTTACTATCTTGTTATGTTTATTAGGAATAACTATAGTTACTTACTTAGCTTTGCTAATATCTAGCTGGATGACTAAAGCCATATACAAATTATTAAGAGAAATTCAAAAAAGTAATCTTACTAAAATAGAAGATTTAGCAGCATCTTTTAAGCAGATACAGAAAGATGAAAATAACTTCCGAGAAAGCGATCGCTTTTTTCATGTTTCTGTTGATTTATTGGCAATTATGGGTACTGATGGTTATTTTAAACAGCTTAATTCAAGTTGGTCAAGAATTTTAGGTTACAGTATTCAAGAACTATTAGCAGTACCTTATCTTGAGTTTGTACATCCAGAAGACCGAAATATTACTGTTGCAGAAATAGAAAAGATTTCTGAGGGTGCTACAAGTTTGAATTTCCAGAATCGTTATTGCACAAAAGATGGTTCTTATAAATGGTTTACTTGGAATATTGTTCCTTGTTTAACAGAAAATTTAATCTGTGCAGTTGTACGAGATATTACAGATGAACAGGAATCTATGGAACAGCTTTTTATTAATCAAAGACAATTAATAGAAGCTGAAAAATTTGCTGGTGTCGGAACTTGGCAAAATGATTTAATTACAGGTGAGTTTAAGTGTTCAGAACAATTATCTTTTATTTTTTGTTGGCCTTTCCAATCAAAATTTTTCACTATGGAAGATTATTATCAGTTAATTCATCCTGATGATTTGCCAGCCATCAAAAAAGCGATTGATTTAACAATTCACTATGGTCAAAATTTCAAAATTGAGCAAAGAATATTATGCTCTGGTGGGAAAGTAAAACATATATTAATTAGTGGGAAACCGATTGTTGATAAAGAAGGCAAGGTAATTAAAATTTTTGGCATAGTTTTAGATATTACAGAACATAAACAAATACAAATAGCATTACGAGAAAATCAAGAAAGATTTTATCAATTAGCAGAAAATATAAATAATGTTCTTTGGATAGAAGATATTCGCAATCATCAAATTATTTATATTTCTCCTAGCTATGAAAAAATTTGGGGTTATAGCTGCGATGAGTTATATGCATCACCAAGCTCTTTTCTCAATATTATTTATCCAGAAGATCGCCCGCAAGTGGCACAAAAATTAGCAAATTTTTGGGAAAAAGAAGAGGAAAAAGAATATCGCATTGTACTACCTGATGGGGAAATACGTTGGATTTTAGAACGTAGTTTTCCGATTAAAAATCAAGCAGGGGAAGTTGATAGAATAGCTCGCATAGCACAAGATATTAGTAAGGATAGACTTGTAGATCAAAAACTACGATTAATTCAACAACAACTCGAACTTGCATTAGAAACTTCAGGTAATGGATTATGGGATTGGAATATTATTACGGGTAAATGTTATTACAGTGTGCGATGGTTAGAAATGTTAGGTTATGATGAAAATGATTTGCCTAGAAATTTTGATAGTTGGGAAATGCTAATCCATCCGGAAGATAAAGATTGGGTGATGGATGCTTTGAATTTACATTTGGAAGATAGTTCATTTATTTTTGCTTTCGACTATCGATTACGAACTAAGTCTGGTGAATGGAAATGGATAGCAACTTATGGTAGGGTAGTAGCTAGGGATGAAACGGGTAAACCAATTAGAATGATTTGCACTCATACAGATATTAGTGATCGCAAAGCAGCAGAAGTAACTCTTCAGCAACAACTAAAATTGGAAAAACTGGTTTCTACTATTTCTGCTAGCTTTATTAATCTTCATCCTAACCAAGTTGATAGCACTCTACAAGTAGCATTAAAACAACTTAGTGAGTTAATAGGTGCAGATCGTAGTTATTTGTTTTTAGTAAGTAGCGATCGCACTCAAGTTAGTAATACTTATCAGTGTTTTGCTACTGGAATAGAAACTGAAACTGATAGTTTACAAAATTTTTCTATAGATGATTTACCTTGGTTAATGGAGAAACTATATAAGTTTGAAGTGGTGTATATACCTCTAGTCTCGAATTTACCTCTCGAAGCAAGCACTGAAAAACAAAGATTGTTAGCGCAGTCAATTCAATCTTTGTTATGTATTCCGATGGTTTCAGGAACTCAATTAATTGGTTTTGTGCGGTTCGATGGCATTCGTCAATTACCAAACTGGACAAATTCTACAATTAATCTGTTAACAATTATTGGTAAGATTTTTGTCAGTGCTTTAGAATATCAGGAAGCAGAGTTAGCGCTACGAGAAAGCGAACAACGTTTTCGGATGATGGCAGATAGCGCTCCTGTATTAATTTGGATGTCGGGAAGAGATTGCCTTTTTAGTTATTTTAATCAAACTTGGCTAAATTTTACTGGGCGTAGTTTAGAGGAAGAAATAGGGAATGGTTGGCAACAGGGTATTCACCCTGAAGATGTGGAGTATTACCTGGAAACCTATCAAGTAAATTTTCAGACCCATCAACCGTTTAATATTGAATATCGTTTGCGAAGAGCAGATGGTGAATATCGTTGGATTTTTGATACTGGAGTTCCGAGGTTTAATCTCAATAATATTTTTGCTGGTTATATTGGGAGTTGTATTGATATTAGCGATCGCAAAAAAGCAGAAACACAATTACAAATTTCTCTTCAGGAAAAAGAGGTTTTGCTGAAAGAAATTCATCACCGAGTTAAGAATAATCTACACATTATTTCTAATTTATTAGATTTGCAATCAGATTATATTGAAGATGAGAGAATAATGGAATTATTTGCTGATAGTCAAAATCGGATTCAAACTATGGCTTTGATCCATGAACAACTTTATCAGTCAAAAGATTTAGGGCAAGTTAATTTTAGGGAATATATTCATAATTTGATGGACAATTTATTATGTTCCTACATTAATAGAGAAAGTATAATTAATCCTATAATTAATGTAGAATCTATAACTATGAATTTAGAAACAGCAATTCCTTGTGGTTTAATAATTAATGAATTGGTAACTAATTCTTTAAAATATGCTTTTCCTAATAGTGAAAATGGGGAAGTTGTTATTGAATTATATCAAGATGAAGAGGAAAAAATTCATCTCACAATTAGAGATAATGGTATTGGGATACCACCAGATTTTGATTGGCAAAATAGTCCTTCTTTGGGTTTGAAGTTAGTCAGGATTCTGTCTAAACAATTAAAAGCTGAAATAGAGTTTGATGGTACTCAGGGTACAGTATTTAATTTAATATTTTTTCCTCTTAAATACAAGCCCAGATTTTAAATAGTTGTGGAAAATAAATTTGCTATTTGAGGGAGGGAACAGGAAGGTAAATTATTTAGTTACCTTTAGATTACTTCAGCTATTAGCTAAGGATTTTAATCCTTAGATTATACAAAATAAATTTTCTAGTTTAGAGAGGGAACAGGAAGGTAAATTATTTAGTCATCTTTGGATTATGCAAAACAAATTTCCTAGTTTAGAGAGGGAACAGGAAACAGATGAGAATTTTAGTTTTTTGCTTTTTGATTTGTCACAACCTAATTTAGGATTGCTTAATTGTATCAATATAACAATCCTGATTATAGAATTTATCAAAAGTAATGTTAAAATGGAAAAGGCATAGATAAGTCTTAAAATAATAAATACTATAAGCATTTCCTAAAGAATGCCCTCGCATTCAGCTTTTGTATAGAATCAAGAAATTCTAAATTTAGTTAAAGACCAATTTTATTTAAAACTTTTAATTATCCTTAGAAACTAATTATTTCTTTTTTGTTAAAAGTTTCTTTCTGATTCCTTCTTTCCTGCTTCTACCATTTGTAACAAACATTTATCAAAATAGTATAAGATTTTATCATAGGGGTTTAGTCTACAAACCTAAGCGGAAAGAGATTGAGAGACCAAACCCCTACAGTTTTTTCTCACAAATCATTTCTTATGGCTATAGCTGAGGGGTGAATCCTTTTATTCTTTCTCAATTTCAAGTGTGGCTTTTACTTTCTCAAAAATTAATAGCTGAATGCTTACCGAAATAATTAATAATTAAATAATTAAATAATTAAATAATTAAATAATTAAATAATTCGCACCTTGAAACCTCCCCTTGGATAGGGGAAAAAGCGGTCGTTTTCGGCGCTTGATCCGACATATTTGCGTAGCAGTCCCTATACGATAACGCTACGCGACATGAAAAGCGGAGCTTCCCGTAGTACATTGTTTCACCTTAAATGGTTCAATAGCTGTAGGTTGGGTTGAGGGACAAAACAAGGGCAATAATCTTTCTCCCCTCACTCCCCTACTCCCCTACTCCCTAATGTACCATTTTAGATGAAACAGTCCAGTAAAGTGAGATAGATGGGTTCCCTAACCATATCTAATCGACCAAGAAAAATAAATCTTTTCCTGAAGCACCAATCCTCTCACTTTTAGGGAGAGGTAATTATCCATTATCCATTATTCATTATTCATTATCCATTATTCATTAATGAAGGTATTATACAGGTAAATTTTCATGAAAATCAATCAAAATACTGCTAAAAATCCGGCGAAAATTTTAGTTGTTGAAGACGAATTAATTGCGGCAGAAAATATCTCTAGAAACCTTAAAAAACTGGGATATGAAGTAATTGAAATTGTAGACTCTGGTGAAGAAGCAATTGAATCTGCAACAAACAACCATCCTAATTTAGTGCTAATGGATATTATGCTTCAAGGAAATTTAGATGGTATTGAAGCTGCTGGACATATTCGTTCTCAATTAAAAATACCTGTTATTTATATGACTGCTTACGCAGATGATGATACATTAGGAAGAGCAAAATTAACTGAACCTTATGGTTATTTAGTAAAGCCATTTAAGCCTCAAGCTTTAAAAACTACAATCGAGATTGCTCTGCAAAAACATAAAGGTGAACAAGCAGTAGAATCGTCCTATATCAAGGAAATTGAAGAAGTAAAAAATCAGCTTAATAAGTTAACAAATCAACAAGATATAAATCCTCTAACAAATCGAATTATCCTATCAGACAAATTTGCTAAAATTATTAATAAAATTGATATTTTTCAAGAAGAATATCCTCAGTCAGAAAAAGATTTTACACCAATTATTTCTGTGATTTGTTTAGGCATTAATCGCTTCAAACGCATTAATGATTTGGGATACGAATGGGGTGATTTGTTGATTAGAGCCATACTGCAAAATATTAATAAATTGATTAGCAAAAACAGTATGATTGCTCGCTTAGATACAGATGAGTTAGTTATTATATTGGAGCCATTTACTAATAAGATTGAAACTAAATTTATTATTCAAAAAATTTTACAGCAATTCACTCAACCTTATCTCTTAAAAGAACAAAAGTTTTTGATTAGTGCTAATGCTGGAATTGCTCTCTATCCTATTGATGGCCAGGAGATTGGAGAATTAATTTTAAAAGCCAAGAATGTGATGGAATATGCTCGAACAAAAGGGAATAACCTATATAATTTTTACAAAAAAGAAATAGGTAAACATCAAAATACTAATACATTAAAATTAGAGAATGATTTATACTCAGCTTTGGCAAATAAACAATTTAAAATTTACTATCAACCGATAATTGATTTAAAAACAGGTCAAATTGTTGGTGCTGAAGCTCTAATCCGCTGGCAAACTGCTGATGGTTCTGTAATATTACCTGGGCAATTTTTACCATTAGCAGAAGAAACAGGATTAATTGAAGCAATAGGTGAATTTGTTTTGAAAAGTGCTTGTGAAGATATTAAAGCTTTACAAGATATTGGGTTAGGAAAAATAAGAGTAGGAGTTAATATATCTACTCGCCAATTAAATAAATTAGATTTACGTCAGAAATTAGTTAAAGTTCTTTTGAATAGTGGTCTTGCTCCTAATTATGTTGAGTTAGATATTAATGAAAGTGTATTGATTACTGCAAATCCCACAATAGTTATGAGAAGTTTACATGGTTTAAAAACTTTAGGTATTCAAGTTGCTATAGATGATTTTGGTACAGGTTATTCTTCCTTAAGTTATTTGGAAAAATTTCCTATTGATTCTATCAAAATTAACCAGAACTTTATTAGAAAAATTAATCTCAATTCTACGAACCAAGTGATAACATCAGCAATTATTTCCATGGCTCATAAATTAAATATGCGAGTCATTGCTGAAGGAGTAGAAACTGAAGAAGAATTATCTTTTTTAGTGCAAAATCAATGTGATGAACTTCAAGGTTATGTATTTAATCGTCCATTACCTTTGGTAGAATTTGCATCTTTAGCAGAGTCTTTAGCTAATTGTCCTCAAATGATTAATAATTGGATAAATCAAGCAAACACTTGAATTACTTGCCAATTGTGTGCTTCTAAGATGGGTGCAATATCTATGACTGCTTCTTGTCGCAAACTTATCGCTTCTTTAATTTTACAAAGTCCTTCTAACTGAGTTTTATCCATAGAAACAGCTCGACTAATTGTTTCATTATTTTTGCAGTATAAAGATGCCGTTGCTTGATTACCTACACCTTGAAGTTCTAGATTGTATACTTTTTTATCTTTATAAAGAAAGTGATTTGGAGCAACAATTATTTGCATTTTTCTGATTAAATATTGTATTCTAGTTATAAAATTGAAGAGATATCTTCCTGATGTAATATTTTTCCTTCTACTCTCTTCCCTCTTCCCTCTTCCCTCTTCCCTCTTCCCTCTTCCTTTACCAAAAAATTAGGGTATGTACCTCCCCTTTTAAACGGATGAAAAAATGAATGTTTAACTGAGTATTTCAAGCCTCCCACTTTAGTCGAAGACTCATTGATAACTGATAACTGAAATGACATCTCAGTCAGTATTAGTCTTAATATTTCTGGAATCTAAAATAGATTGAATTTGTTGTAATAATTTTTCTTTCTCTTTGTTATTGTTGAATTTGGGAAATTCAGAAACATTTGTATCTTTTTGCTCTAAATTTTCGTCTGAATTTGGATGTTGTGAAGAAAGTGTAGTAGCTTTACCATTAACATGATGTATAGGCGAAGATAAATTAACTGAAGTTTTTTCCAAACTTAGTTGATGAATTAATACTTCCAACTCATCCAATATTTTCTCAGAGCGCTGATTATTTTCTACGAGAGACTTAGAAGTCTGTTTAGCAGTTTCAGTCAACTTTTTTAGTTCAGCAATTTTCGTTATCAAGTTCTTAGCTACTTGATTCATTTGACGACCAGCTTCTGATGTTTCGCTAACTAACTTTCCTATTTCATTAGTTATATGACTAAAACCACCAAGTTGTGAACTTGAATGTCCTGCAATTATAGCAGCTTGCATTGCTAAATGTTTGGCTTGTTTACTAACTGTTTCAATTTTATTTGATGTAGAGTTAATGAGCTTTAGCTCACTTGAAAATAACTGACCAATATTAACAATTTCATCAATGTTTTTATTGATGGTTTGTACTCCTGTAAATGTGGCATTAAATGCCTTTCTTCCCTCTTGAGATATTAAACCAGTAATTTCTTTTATTCTTTGGTTAAGATTATTAATTTGTTCTGATTGAGTAATTAGTTCATTTTGCTGTTTTTCCAAGAGATTATTTCTAGCTAAAATTTCTTGTTTCTGAATTTGTAAGGCTTGTGTGTGTTGTTGGAGTTTCTGCTGTTTATTTGTTAGTTGTAAAAAATAATCTTTAGCATTTTTTTGATAATTATGTAACTGATAATTTACTTCATAAAGTATATGAGACTGAGCAATAATTAAGGTTTGAAAATTCAGCAGAAAATATATAGAAAAATTAGATTTTTCTTTGTTGATAAATTGAACCACTATTGGTTCATAGATATTTTCCTCGGAACGACTGAGTGCTTTTTGTAGAGCTAAGTTAATTTTTTCTTTGGCAGATAATATTAAACAGTTTTCATAACATTTAGTTGCTTTGAAAAAATATTGAATTGGTCGTTTAGTAAATAATTCTCTCCCGTAGGGAGAACTCATCTGTTCATAAAAGTGACGTCGAGAAATCATACCAAGAAAATTTTGATTAGAGACAACTATAACTCCAGGCAAGTCAGGTTGTTCATAAAACTGAGATGAAACTAATTCTACTGAAATTGTTGGACTTACTTGAAAGTCAATTAATGGCAATTCTCCAAGGGTAGATTCAGAATTTAGCTTTGGGAAGTTAGATTTTACAGTGTTTATCATTTTACAAAACCCACTTAACTTATGAGGGAGATTAAGAAAAATCTAAGGGAAGTTAATCATCAGGATGTCGATATATTTTATATGTTATTACTCCCTATCGTCAATGATTATCTCCAACAAATTTCTATTAAATCCTGATTTTTTTACAAATTATCTAAGGGAATTTAATATTTTATTAGGATAAAAAAATAAGGACTATCTATAAATTATGAACTATTTAGCTCATTTACTTTTAGCAAAAAATACTTCCGAATCACAAATAGGAAATTTACGAAGTGACTTTGTGAAAGGTCATTTTAGTTAGTCTCCTGGGGAAAAGCTGCCTCTTGCAGAGGAACTTCGCTAACGCTAACAGTTAGCCTCCTGCGGAGAAGTTGTCCGTTTTCATGTAGAGAATGCTCCGCTTTCCATGTCGCGTAGAGTCTTATGTCAGCGACAGCCAAGAAGCGAAACAGTTATCAGTACCTCGTAGCTGTTGTCAGAGACTTGAAATATTGAAGAAGTTTTTTTCATTCCCTTTAGAGTTAATTTGTACACTTCGCCCAAAGTCCTATATTACCTAGCTTTTAGCAATTAATAATTTACTTGCCAAAAATCCTGAAATTTAAGTATAGCCAGTGACTCCGCCCCCTTAATATTTAGTTTATAAATCAGCTATTTATTAAAGGGGAAGATTGAGACCTTATTTTTCGGTCAAGTTGATTGTTTGAGCGATACTCATTCAATATATTTGAGAAGTAAAAATAAGGTTTCAGACTTTTTTCGGCATAATAATAAAGTACCTAATTTTTAGCTATTTTTGTCTCAAAATGATAAAATTTTGACCCTGACTATCAGAAAATTTGGCCGTAGCAGATCGCCTAAACTATTCCCTGTTCCCTATCACCACTAACAGACTTTTTTAGCAAACCCTAATTAGGGCTTGCTGATTAAATATAAAAATATTTCCTGGTCAAGATTTCAGCCTTTGCCAGTGCTAATAACTTACCAGCTTTTAAGTAATTCAGGTTCAAAAATCTAGGATTTTGCGCAAGACAAGATAGAGGCACCTAAAAATCAAGGGATAATTTTTCCGATACATCCTCTATAACTCCTGATTTCTCTTGACTCTGTAGGTAGGGACGTTGCATAGTCCCTACTACTCCCTACTCCCTCCCAAGGACAAAAATACTTTTTCAGCAAACCCTAATTATTAATGTTTTATATGACCATTTTGTGGCAAATAACTGGAATTTATTTAGCCATAAAAAGATTAGATGTATTTGTCAAAAAAATATGTATTATATATAATCCGGTTATACAGTTTACGCTTATAGCTCTATAGCTACTTAAATATTCAATTTTGTAACAAAACCTTCCAGGTTATTACAGCAAACGAAGGCTGAACTGCAAATTACGATAACTAATTACCCGGATTCTATATTATGTTGGAATATAATCAGGAAATACTACCTAAAAAATAAAAAAAAATATTAGCTAAAATCATATTTTAAAATTGGCTTATTTCCTACACAAATATATCAGGAATTAACTTAAATTTTGTGTGTTTATCTCAAGGTTTGCAAAGATAAAATAATTGGGCTACTGCTGTTAACGAGTTAATCAAAAATCACCCTTAAATTGAGTCATATTTTTTTATATTATTTCCATAATTTATGAATTATTTAAAAAGTTTGTATAAGTAATAATAAAGTTTTCAACCATTTTCAACCCTTTCTTCTGTTATTCAGGTTTCATCTCCGTTATTTGTTACTACTTCTATAGGGGGTATTTCTTTAGATAAAGGTTTAATCTGATCAGGATTAAAATTTAAACTAGAAAACAAAGGTAAAATTTCTTTACTAAAAGCTTCTGCTGCTTTAGAGCGGTAACGATTAGGATTATAAATGACTGATAATATTCTATTAACAACTATCTGCTCTATCTTAACTATAGTCAAAACCCCTATTTGTAATTCTTTTTCAATAGCAGAAACAGAGACAAAAGCGACTCCTAAACCAGACTGAACAGCATTTTTAATTGCCTCAATTGAATTTAGTTCCATCTCTACTTTTAGACGACGAGTATCAATCCCACTTTCAGATAAAACTTGATCAATTACTTTGCGAATAGTAGATTGAGAGTCCAAAGTAATAAAATTTAAGTGATACAAGTCCTCTTTTTGAATAGTCTCCTTTTCGGCCAGATAATGAGAAACAGGCAAAATTAAGGCCAGTTCATCCTCAGCATAGGGCACAATTTCCAAAGACTCCTGTAACTCCGGAGGGACTTCACCCCCAACAATAGATAAATCTATTTGGCCATTAGCCACACTCCAAGCAGTACGACGAGTAGAATGAACATGCAATTGTACAGCTACATCAGGATATTTTTGTCTAAACATCCCGATCATCCGGGGTAATAAATAAGTGCCAGTAGTTTGGGAAGCACCAACAATTAAAGTTCCTCCCTGAAGGTTTTGTAAATCTTCAATTGCCCGGCAAGTTTCTTGACAAAGAGATAATATCTTCTCACCGTAAGTAAGTAGCAAATGACCAGCTTCAGTTAATTGTGCCCGGCGACCTCCCCGGTCAAATAAAGGCACATTTAATTGTCGTTCTAAATTTTGTACCTGTAAACTAACTGCTGGTTGAGAAACAAATAGACTATCGGCAGCTCTTTTAAAGCTACCTTCAGCAGCGATCGCTTTGAGAATGCGTAATTGATCTAAAGTGAAAGGAAGCTCAGACATAATTGTTAAAAGAAAAAAATTTAGGGAGTATACAATAGAAACTTTTAGTTTATAGTCTGTTTCTGTATTAAGCCAAGTTTTTATTGAGAGAACTTCAAGAGCGTATCTAGCTGGAAAATTTGCCTAAGCAGCAAGTCATATCAAATCCGGTAGTATCCTTATAATTTAAGCCCTGTAGGAGTTTGTTCTCCAATTTATCGGGAACCGTACCCTCTACAGACTCAGACTTTTCGCTCTTTTCTGATAGTAGAATTATATTCTCCAAAGCCAGCGGATTTGATATAACCAGGAAAACTTCTCCCTCTTCCCTACAAAGGAAGAGGGAGTTGGAAAGTTACCCAAAATTTCAGTTTAGACATTTTACTATCGGTTGCGATAAGGCTTAGACTTAGAGAAAGCATAGAGCTAATTGTTAAGTCTTAGGAGAAAATGAGATTCCCAGATTCCTCGACCACAGTTTATATCCCTTTAGAATACTGCTGTACGATTCCTCCAAAAGTTAACTTTTATTATCAATTTCCGTAGTGGCCATGTCTAATGATTTATTCACCCCTAGCCATTTAATCATCTTGGGGTTACTCCTGAGTTTTGCGATCACTCATAGTGGTTTAGCTGCCCTCCGACCCTGGGCGGAAACTAAAATTGGTCCCAGACCCTACCGCATTCTATTTGCCCTAGTTAGTCTACCACTAGCAGTAGTTCTAATTATTTACTTTTTCAACCATCGTTATGATGGCTTACAGTTATGGCAGTTCCAAGGTGTCCCAATTGTCAAACCTATAGTCTGGATACTATCAGCCATTTCCTTTCTTTTCCTATACCCCTCTACATTCAATCTCTTAGAAATTGCGGCCATTCAAAAGCCTGAAGTCCATCTCCATGAGACAGGAATTATTCGTATTACTCGTCATCCCCAAATGGTAGGCCAAGTAATATGGTGTATTGCCCACACCCTTTGGTTAGGGACAAGCTTTACTTTAGTTACCTCAATTGGCCTTGTTATCCACCATTTGTTTGGTGTTTGGCATGGAGATCGCCGACTAGAGAAGCGTTTTGGTGAATCTTATGAAAAATTAAAATCTCGAACATCCATTATTCCATTTCTGGCCATTATCCAAGGACGTCAAACCTTACAGTTCCATGAGTTTCTCCGATGGGCTTACCTTGGGGTAGGAGTTTTTGTATTCTTGTTCTGGCAAGCTCATTCTTTATTAATCCATGCAACTGGGAACATATATTGGTAGCATGATCCCAGGATATAAAAAATTTAATTAATATACATTCAAGGATCATGATTCTGCCAGTTGAGGAAAAAAATTTTAAAAAAGAGGTATTGGAGTCCACCAAGCCAGTTTTAGTTCATTTTTGGGCACCTTGGTGTGGCCTATGCAAAATGATTGTCCCCCAATTAGTTAAATTTCAATCAGAGTGGAATGGCCATTTAAAACTAATAGGGGTGAATGCTGACCAAAGTTTAAGGCTGGCCAGTAAATATCAACTAAAAACTTTACCCACCCTAATTTTGTTTGAAAATGGCCAAATAGTTAATCGTATCGATCATTTTCAGGGACGAGAAGATTTCCGGCGGACATTAGATGCTTTTATGTTGAACTATCAAGATCGTCGCGACGCTCAATTTTTGCAACGACAGTTAATTCCACTAAGTCAAAATTATGGCATTCAGAAATTCTGATAGATTTTTAGGGTGTGTCATCAATTAGATGTTAGAAGCTTTATCAACAAAAGTAGTGGACTGACAAAGCTAAAACTGTTCATTACATCATTGGGGGGGGGCGGGTTTATCTAACAGAAGCGGGAAAATCGTTCATTTAACTGAGAAACCCGCCCCTACCGACCGCACAATTTCAGGTATGCCCTCCCTGTATCTGAACCTATCCAACCGCGATCGCCATTTTTACATAACAGAGAATAGCCTTTTTGTCAACTTATTTAATTGATGACACGCCCTAGGGAATAATAATTGTCTTTGGAGCTAGTTTTAGCTGGTTTGAATTTTCTGATAGTTTGATATTTGGCTATGTTTTAAAGACCGTAGGGGTTTGGCCTCCAAACCCTCTAGGGAATAATAATTTTCGCTCTTTTCTAATAGTAGAACGTTATTCTCTAAAGCCAGCGGATTTGATATGATAACCCAACAGGGAAGTTGTATCCAACTTCCCTGCCAACCAATAAACCCGGTTTCTGCAAGAAATCTAAGTCTGCTTCTTACTTGAGCATAGCTGCCTTCTGCCTTCTTACTTCTTCAAACAGATACCATTGCAGTTTCTAGATTTGCTATTAATTTTAAACCAAACTCTTTCTCAAATGCTTCCTTCTTATATTCCAAACTCCATAATTCTAATGCACAATCATCTTCCGGGTCAGCAGGTCGTAACCAGAGATGAAATTCTTGTTTATTTTTATTTAACTGACATTTCACATTAGCGATCGCTCCTATTTGTCGTCTATCTAAAGCCACCGCCAACCTTAACAACGCACTCAACTCAGAGACCAGTTGTTGATATTTTTTCGGTAAATTGTGATAATGTTCATGCTTTTTTTTCGGTAAAGTTTTGCGGTGATAACGAGCTAAATTAGCAATAATTTCAATTTCAATTTCACTATACCCCAATAACTCCCCATTTCTAATCAAATAATAAGAATGTTTATGGTGTGCGGAATGACTGACATATACACCACAATTATGCAAAATTGCTGCTGACCATAATAACTCTCGTTCCTCATATCCCCAATTATGCAGCAACCCTTGAGTTTGGTCAAATAAATGCAACGCCAAAGAAGCAACCCGCTCCCCATTCTCGATATTGACTTGATATTTTTGGGCAATTTTGAGAGTGTTTCGTTGCCGAATTGAACTTTGAAAACGGAGGCGATCATCTATCAAACCATGATTTAACATCCAGTCAACTATTACCCCCTCCCGCAAACTACTTTCGCAGACAGTTATTGACTCCATACCTAATAAACTCATTGCTTCCTGTAACACGACAGCACCCCCCAGAATAATTTCTGCTCTCTTTTCTGACATACCAGGAATTTCCAATCTTTCAGAAATAGATAATTTCCTCAACTTATTCACTAATTCTTTCAGTTCAGCGAAACTAAACTGATAACCACCCAAAGGAGTTGGTACATTCCCCAACTTTTCATAAGCATGAATAGTTGCTAAAGATTCTATAGTACCAGCAGTTCCCACTAACCGAGGTTTTTCATCTTTGTTGAGATTAGCTAATAATTCTTCTGTCGGACGTTCTAATAAACCTCTACTGTAAGCTTGCAAATAAGCAAACTCACTCTCATTAATGGGGTCTGTAGTCACAAATTCTTTTGTCAAACGTACTGCACCTACTTTGGTACTGCTCAGAGTTCTTGATGTTTTGCTATCACCTAATATCAATTCTGTGGAACCTCCACCAATATCAATGATAATATGTGGTTGGTTGTTAAATTCCATTGCTGAAAGCACCCCTAGATAAATTCGTCGTGCTTCTTCTTTACCTGAAATTAAGTTAACATAGAGATCTAATTCCTTAGCTATTCTCTTGAGAAATTCTTTGCCGTTGGGTGCTTCCCGTACAGCACTGGTGGCAACTGTAATGATCTGTTCAGCATTAGCACCTTCAGCAATTTTTTGGAAACGCTCTAAAGTAGCGATCGCTTTATCCATCACTTCTGGTTTTAAATTACCTTTGGGCTCGCAGTCTCCCAGTCTAACTGTTTCTTTGTCTCGCTCAATAATTGTAAAAGTGGGAAACTTGGGGTCGATTTTTACTACTACCAAATGTAACGAGTTTGTACCCATATCTATTGCTGCTAAGATGCGGTCTTTGTCTCCCAGTGGAGTACGAATTTTAACCAGAGGAACAGATGTAACCATATAAATGTATCCTAAATTACAAGTGTGTTTCATTTTATCAGAACTTATGCGGGTGAATCAGGAAACTGGATTTCTTTGTATAAGTCCTAAGATTAAGTAATCTTATCTTTTTTATTATGACAAAAAATTATAAAAATGGACTTTTAATATTGACAAATTATTGATTTTGAGGTTTGTATAAAAAATTATATGATGTCCTGTTGAGTAATTAGATTTCCGTGGAAGGAAGGCACTTATGCTGAAGGCAGAAGCTTTTCTGCCATTTTAACCTTCATTCTATAGACGCACGGTGCCCTAAAAATCCGATGCTAGTGGACATGATATTAGCAATCAGGAGTTACGCACGCGCAACGTATTTCTGTCATTGCGTTTTCGGTGCTTGAGCCGACATGTTTGCGTAGCAGTCCCTATACGATAACGGTCCGCGACATGAAAAGCGAAGCTTTGCGAAGCGCAAGTGACAGCGTTTCGCTCCGCAACATGGAAAGCGCAGCATGACCTCAGGAAATGCGAAGCAGTCGGTCAGGATAGCAATCTCAAATGTTGACATTGTGTTCCTCATGGGTAAGTCCTGGTAATAATAGTTATATCTGAAAAAAATTACAGCAGTTTTCATCTCGGTAGACCACAGTAGTGGCGAATGGTCATTTACTCCGACATGGTTTTGGTTGTGGTGATGTAGTTCATCAATCTTAAAAGCGCTTTAATTTGATACAGGACTTACACAACTGCAACGTATTTTCGTCCGATACGACGGTCGGGAAGCAATCTTAAACCCCTGTTTTTCCTACCTCATGGCTTTAGTCCTATGACAAAATCAGGACTTACGCAAAGGCTATATGTATAGAGTCTTGGTGCGTTACGAGATACGCTTTTCATGTCCCGTAGCGAAACGCACCCTACAGATAGCTTTAGTCCTATGATAAAATTAAAGAAGCGATCGCCTTAAAAAGATATACAGGACTTACACAAAGGTTCTATATATGGAGTATTGGTGCGTTACGCTACGCTAACGCACCCTACCAATAGGTATATATGGAGTATTGGTGCGTTACGAGATACACTTTACATGTCGCGTAGCGCTTTGGCTTTTGCCGACATATAAAGCGGAGCTTTGCGGAAGGCAAAACACACCCTACCAATAGCGTTCATGGCTTTAGTCCTAATAATGACAAATAAAAATTATTATATTCCCCCTTCAATAATAATCAATATAATTATTAGCTGTTTCTGGCTGCAGTTCGTAAGTCATTTAGTTCATCTACTAACTGAGGTAGTCGTGTCTTGCCTTCTTTATCTAAAGCAGATTTAGTCTGGAGCCAATCGATAAGTAACTGTTTTTCTTCAGCTTCATCATCTTTGTCTACTGACATAAACCGAACAAAGTAAGGGATATTAAATTCAAGATAGTGGGTGAGAATATCAAAAGGAGGAACAGTCCAATCAATTTGCCAAATCTGTTTTGTTAGACTAAAAAAAACTCTTGCTACAGGATTATCTTTATATTTTACTATGGCAGCATTAAGATCTTGTAATAAACTTTCCTTATTCATTTAGACATCTCCAAAAATATTACATTTCTTCTTTGATCTTTATATAAACTATGTTAGATACATTTTTATATGTAAAATTATTACAATTATTTGTCTAATTGTTACAATCATCTGAGAAGGTCATTTCAGTTATCAGTAGAGAGTGCCGAATAAATTCGGAGGCTTGAAATACTGATTTATCGGGAACCGTGTTAAAATTTTTTCATCACCCGAACAAGGGGAGGCTTTATACCTCTTTTTTTGGTAAGGAAGAAGGAAAAAGGAAGAAGCTTTAAGAGAAGAAAAAACCTTACAGAAGGTAGATATTCCTGCAGTTTTTACACGCTCCGATACCAAGGGATATGATATAAATTAAGATTTGTAAATAAACAGAAAAAAATATTAATGATTAGCAGAATTTTTCCCAAAAAATAATAGAGTACAAAAATACCCAATACAGCGCTTTTCAAATGGATTAACCACGTCCCCATAACCGAAATCTTGTAGAGATAGAGACGTTTGGCTGCGCGACATGGAAAGCGGAGCATTCCGGAACGGAAAACGCATTTTTGTTATGCAACGTCCCTACTGTGGTTTACTGACATGAAAACCGCTATAACTAAAGCTAAGAGAAAATTAAATTTTTTGCCCTATCTATTAGCCAATAAGTCATCATTTCTCCCTTACCTTTAACTGGTGTAAGACCTCGTGACTCTAATAAAAACTTATCTTTTAAAAGTTGATAAGTAGCTTCTGTAACTTGAATTTTACCAGGGGTTCCACTTGACTCCATTCGAGACGCTACATTTACTGTATCACCCCACAAATCATAACTAAACTTTTTAATACCAATGACTCCTGCTACTACTGGTCCAGTATTAATACCAATACGAATTTGGAAAGGTTCCTCCTGATCGTTAAAAAATTTTCTAATTGCCTTTTGCATATCTAATGCCATTTTAGCGATTACCTCTACATGATCTTCTCTAGCTGTGGGTAAACCACCAACAACCATGTAAGAATCTCCAATTGTTTTAATTTTTTCCAAATGATGTTGTTCAGTCAATTTATCAAATTCTGAGAAAATTTGGTTCAATATATCTACTAATTCATTAGGAGATATTCGAGCGGAAAAGCCTGTAAAATCGACAATATCAGCAAATAAGATTGTCACATTTTCAAATCGTTGAGCGATTGGATGTTGATTTTGTTTTAATTTAGTGGCAATCTGAACAGGTAAAACATTTAATAATAAACTGTCCGATTTTTCTTGTTCTAACCGCAATGCTATTTCTATAGACTTACGTTTTGTAATGTCTTGAATAGTTCCTTCATAGTAAAGTGTTTCTCCCTTAGAATTACGAACTACACGAGCATTTTCCGAAATCCACATGACACCACCATCACCACGATAAATCTCTGATTCAAAATTTGATACAGAATCATTTTTTTCTAGTTGGGCAATAAATTCAGAGCGACGTCTGGGGTTAACATATAATTGTTGAGCAATATTATTTAGCTTATCCTTTAATTCTGCTTCTGAGGAAAACCCATACATTTTAATTAAAGCTGGATTGACACTGATAAATCTGCCATCAGGAGTAGTTTGAAATATCCCTTCTGCTGCATTTTCAAAGATGGTACGGTATTTTTCCTCTGCTTTTTGTAAAGCATTTAGTACCTGTTTGCGTTCTGTAATATTACGCGCCACCCAAATTACACAATTATCTGGTAATGGTGAAACGTTAGCAGTAAACCAGATTTCTTCAAGTTGAGGAATAGAACAGTTGGGAGCGGGAAGCGATCCGTTAGATTCGTGATTAGGAATTTTGGATGAGATATCCCATATAGAATGATTTTTTTGACTTTTAGGGTCTCTAGATGCTAGCAAACTATATTCTATATTAACAGTTTTTTGGGTATTCAGCACTTGTTGAATATTGATCATAAACAGGTTAGCTTGCTGAGGAGGCAAAACTTCATAAACACTTTTACCAATTAATTCGCTACTAGGACTATATATTACTTCAGAATTAGTAGATAAGATATTGACATATCTACCTTTGGCATCAAAGACAGTAATGACATCAGTCATGGCCTCAAACAAAACCCTTAGCTCTGCTTCTGATTGTCGGAGTGCAGTCTCTACACGTTGACGTTCCGAAATTTCCATCATTAGCAAATGATTTGATTCTTTTAAAGCTCTAGTACGTTCCTCAACCTTACTTTCTAATTGTTGATTAACTATTTGTAAAGCTTCCTGTGCTTCTTTGCGTTCTGTAATATCTTCAACAGTTCCTTCATAACGAATTAATTGATGATCTCGATCATAGACAGCTCTAGCATTTTCCGAAATCCACATTCGAGTGCCATCTTGACGATAGATTTGTGATTCATAATTAACTACCGCACCTTCTTCCTGTAATTTTTGCATAAATTGTTGCCGATACTCAGGAGGGCCGTAAAGTTTATGTTGTAAGGAGACGAAATTAGCAATCACTTCTTCCGGAGAACTATAACCATAAATTCTAGCTAATGCTGGATTAGCACTGATCAAGTAGCCATCTGAAGTAGCTTGAAAAATTCCTTCAATAGCATTTTCAAAGATAGTACGATATTTTTCTTCAGCTTCTCGTAAGGCTGCTTCCATACGCTTGCGATCGCTAATGTCAATGCCGATCGCAAAAGCTGCTGCTCCTCCCGCATATTTTTGGGCAACAATTAAATAATTTCGGGGAATACCATTAACATAAGCAGATATTTCTCGATAATCATCTTCAGCAGAGCTAGCAAAAAATTCTGCCATAAATTCAGTAAATTCTTCACTAGCTTTAAGAAAACCAATATTTTTGCCAATAAAAGCTTCTGTGGGTAAATTGTAAGTTTCTGCTAAATGTTTATTAACTCCTAAGTAATGTAAATCTGAGCTAATCCAAGACACAATTCCTGGTATTGTATCTAAGATAGTTTGGAACTTTTCTTGAGTTGCTCCCAGTTTTAACTCTATTTGTCTGTGTTCAGTGATATCAACCTCTACTACAAATGCTGCTTGATTTTGATTATATTTGTGAGCAACTATTAAATAATTTCGGGATGAATTTTGGTATTGTCCAGTAATTTCAAAGGTGATTTCTTGTTCCGAACTAGCAAAAAAATCTGCCATCCCAGAGATAAATTGAGAATCTTTATTTATAAAACCAATATTTTGACCAACAAATTCTGAGCGTTTTAGGTTGAAGCGATCAGCTAATTTCTGATTAACTTCAATATAGGTTAAGTCAGAATTAACCCAGGAAACCATTCCTGGAACAGCTTCCAATACTGTTTCCAGTTTCTCTTTACTAACTAAGACACTTTTTTCTGCTTGTTTGCGTTCGGTAATATCTATTCCGACAATAAAAGCAGCTTGGTTTTCATTGTACTTTTCGGCAACAATCAAATAATTTCGAGGTTCACCATGAATTATTGATATAATTTCACGAGTTGTTTCTGAAGAGGAACTCTCAAAAAAACTTCTGACAAAATCATTAAACTCAGAACTTGTTCCTAAAAAGCCAATATCTTGCCCCATAAATTCTGCTCTGTTGATACCAAAAATATCAGCTAACCGTTGATTAACTTCTATATAGTGTAAATCTGAACTAATCCAAGATACTGTACCTGGTACTGCTTCTAATACTGTTTCTAATTGTTCTTTAGCTGTTCTTAGCTTTTCTTCTGCTTGTTTACGTTCCGTAATATCTATACCTACAATAAAGGCAGCTTGACTTTTATTGTACTTTTCTGCCACTACCAAATAATTTCTGACTTCCCCATTAACTATTGATGTGATTTCACGATTTGTTTCTAAACACGAACTCTCAAAAAATTCTTGGACAAAATTATAAAACTCAGAACTTGCCCCCAAAAAACCAATATCTTTCCCCGGAAATTTTGTTCTGGGGATACCAAAAATATCAGCTAACTCCTGATTAACTTCTATATAGTGTAAATCTGAACTAATCCAAGATACTGTACCTGGTACTGCTGCCAAAACTGTTTGTAATTGTTCTTTAGCTATTTCTAAACTTTTTACTGTTTGTTGGTGTTGTACAATTTCTTCTATTAACTGATCGTTTGATTCTTTTAGTGCTGCAGTTCTTTCTTCAATTATTTTATTTAATTTTAATTCTTGTTCAGTTAAGCTGCCAGGTGAATTAGCTTTCTCAAGTTTACTAACAGTTTGACGAAGTTCTCTTAATTCTTGAATTAGCTCCTCTTTAGTTTTATCTTGATCATTCATAATTTCAAAATATTGTGTATGCACCACAATTTATTTAAGTTTAATATATACAAAGTTTGGCTATATATACTTGAGAATAGGAAGTAAGAAGTACAGATTTCTTGCTGATGATAGCTATACCAAAAGCTTGATCAAATTGGCTGTATATTTATTTAATATTATGTCCAGTTGAATAATTACACTTTATAGGAAGGCACTTATACTGAGGGAATCTCCCCTACCCCCCTTTCAAAGGGGGGACAGGTAAAAGGGAATATTGGTTCAAAATAAAAAGGTTTTTTATAACTAATTATCCGGACATGATATAACAAGTTTAATATTTAAAAAAGGTATAAAATACTTAATTATTGAACTTTCTAGTAGATGCTGAGTAAGTTCTGATTCTGTATAACTCCTGTAAACCTTAAATATCTCTATTTTTTTTTACTATTGAGGAGATTAATACAATATAAGCATATCTTAAGTTATATTAACATAATTATCTTTAATAATCTAATAAATGTCAGAAACTAACCCTGAAAAATAATAATAAAGTCCTGTTCGATTATAACTAATTAACTAATTAGCTAAAGTTTATGTTTTTATATTCTAAATCGCAGTTGTATTGGTGATATCCGGAAAATATAGCTGAAATCGGAAATTAGAAGCTTAAGCAAAGCAGGACTTACGCATAAACACAGTTTATCTCAGAAGTTTTGTGGTTTAAGCAAAAATGATCAGGGTAATAAACCCACTTTTGGTTCTAGATGCGTAAGTCCTGATCGAGAAAGAAAAACTATGTGGGGCTTTTCTTTGGAGAGTCCCTACTACATTCTACCCAAATGGAAAGTTTTGTAAACCGAGGGTAGACAGTTATTTAACTTTTCAAAGAAACCTAGCCCTTTGTCTCTAATTATACACTTTGTTTGACTTAAAGTCAAGTCATCTATACTACGGCAATGCAGTCAATTTCTACCAGCACGTCTTTAGGTAAACGGGCAACTTCGACACAAGCACGAGCGGGTGCATTTTCAGAGTCGAAGTGTTTGCTGTAGATATTGTTGACGGTAGCGAAGTCGTCCATGTTTTTCAGAAAGACTGTGGTTTTGACGACATTTGACCAAGTAGCTCCTGCTTCAGTGAGGATAGCTTCCAGGTTTGCCATAACTTGTTCTGTTTGTTTACTTACGTTGTCGGTATAGACTACTTGATTGATTCTGGTGTCGATCGCTATTTGACCAGAAACAAAGATCATTTGGCCAGTGGCAGCGATCGCTTGATTATATGGGCCAACTGGATCTGGTGCTTTGTCGGTTTTGATTATTTTGCGAGTTGTCATGTTTAGATTTGTTGTTGATTTTGTTGGTTGATGATTGGTGGGTATTTCTGTTTGAATAAACTTTTCCCCATCGGGCATTATAGTACCAGTAAAATCTGCATTTTTTATATTCCATCCATAAGTTTTAGCACCAAATAAATTTGCTTTACTAAAGATTAGCACTTTCTAAATCTGCTCTTATTAAATTAGCACCTTGTAAATTTGCTCTTTCTAAATTAGCTTCTTTGAGACAAGCTTTACTTAAGTCAGCATTACTGAGGTCTGACTTTCTGAGATTTGCATTATCTAATTTAGCCAGAATAAAATTAGTACCTTGAAAATCTCTTTTACTCAAATCTGCTTTTTAAGTTCTGCTCTTCTACTAAAATTTGATTTTGTACATTTTGCACAGACTAGCTTGGCATTTTTTAAAGATGAATAGCTTAAGTTTGTTTATTGAACATCAGCATAGCTTAAATTTATCTGATTTAAGTCTGTATTTGAAAAATTTAATCGGGAAATAATTGCCTTAGATAAATTTACTTGACTCAAATATACTCCTAAAAAGTTGCACTATTTAAGTTAGCTTCTGTCAAAAAAAATTTACTTAAATCTGCCTTTAATAAATCTGCATTAGAAAAGTCTATACCAGTTAAATCTTTTTCCTCAAGGTCTATACCCATTAGTTTTTTTCACGGAAATCTCTGACTCCACCTTCATACTTTTCTATAAGTTCTCTAGCATCCATAATTTACCTATTGATTAAATTTTTCTGATCTTACCACTATTGGTATGCACGAAATTATCAATATATAGCCATAATAAATGACTCTAAAAAAATAGTAAGGGTTGGGAGATAAAATACCTACTATCAAATATTATAATCTCTTGAAAATTGCTATAGCAATCTTATTTTATTTTTATACAAAATCAAAAAAAAATTAGAAAAAACTTAACTTGTAATACATGATATGTAATGGCTTGAGGGTTTTTAGATACTTTTTATTTGCCACAACCTATTTAGGATTGCTATATAATATAATTATCGAAGCAAATCAAAATGAACCAGTATGAAACTGAAAATAATCACCACTATTACCCTTTTATTAATTGCCTCTTTAGCAACCCCTATTCTAGCAAAAAATGTTGAAGAACTACAACAGTTTTTAGAGGACCCATTAAAAGTTTGTCAAGGATGCGACTTTAGTGGAGTTGACCTTAGTAATATCATACGACGCACTGCCAGACTAAGACAAACTAACTTAAAAAATGCCGACTTAAGTAATAGTAATTTTAGTGGTTCTTACTTTACTTGTGCTGACCTAACTAATGCTAATCTACAAAATATTAACCTCCAATGGTCTAATTTAGTTGATGCTAATCTTAGTGGAGCTGACCTTAGAGGTGCTGACTTGAGAAAGACGGATTTAAGTGGTGCTATTTTCGATGGCGCTTTAACAGAAGGAGTAAAATTAGAAGGAGCAAAAATGCCTGATGGAGCAACTCTTTATGATGGTCGTGGTTTAGAATCATTTCAACCAAGACCAATTCTTTCTCAAAGAAGATTTCAATGTTTAGGAGACCAAAAATAGACAGTAATATAATTTCCAGTTGAATAGTTAAAATTAAATTTTTTTACTAATAGATAATTGACATATAGCAGTCAGTTATGGTTTGTGAAAAGAGGATATAAATTGTATTATAATTATATTAAATTTTGTGCGTGCAGAATTCCTTACATTTCATTCCTGATTGCTATATTTTCAGAGTTTATTTCTAGTTTTTGAATTGTTATATCATATCATGGTAAGCATTTCCTGCGGAATGCTGCGCCAACACCTATTAACAATAAAAAGCTCAACCTTAAGGACTAAATTTCAAGGAATATAGACTTAAAAACAGGATTTTGTATTCAAATAAAATTTCTGATTTATCGGGAACCGTATCATAAAGCTTTTATTAGAATAGGACTTACGCAAAGCTACTATATGTGGAGTTTAAAAACTATAACGTTATAGTTTTTGACGCTATATATGTGGTCTTGGCGTAAGTCCTGTAGAAATTAAAAGTAATAGCTCAATTAATTGCGCAGTTGCTCCGTAGGAGGCTAGCTTATAGCTTACGGCTAAATGCTTACATATCATGTCCCAATAATTAGCGCTCAAAAAACCTTTTAACCAATATTCCCTTTTGCATCTCTTGGTGAGCATTCCCGTGTCTTACGCTGACGCTTGATCTGACCGCTTGTGTCTGTCCCCGACGTGGCATCTAACCGGTTGCGTCTGTTGCCAACGTAAAACTTGACCGCTTGCGTATATCGCCGATATGGGGTAACACCGCTTCTGACTTTCGCCCTCTGCTTTCCTTACCTCCGCTGATAGCTGAATGCTTACACCTTAATTATCAATTATCCATTAGTAATATGTCTATCTATAATTCCAAATCTACCAATAATTTTGCAGTTAATTAAAATCATATTGCAGCAGCAGCTAATCGTTTATATTCTGTAGCTCAACGGACACCTGCAATAACTTCAAAACTGTAAATAAACTGACTAACTGTGAGGTATTTTTTAAGTGTGAAAATTTTCAACGTACAGGTTCATTTAAGTTTAGAGGAGCTGACAATGCTTTATCTAAACTATCATAAATTCAAAATAAATCAGGTGTATTAACTTATTCTTCTGGAAATCATGCTCAGGCGATCGCTCTCATAGGTAAATTATTAAATATTCCGACAACTATTGTGATGCCACACAATGCTCCAGACGTTAAAAAAAATCTGCTACCCGTGGTTATGGAGCTGAGATAATTTTCTATGATATAAATGAAGCCAATAGAAAAGATTTAGCTGAAAAAATTGCTCAAGAAAAAGGTTCTACAATTATTCCACCTTATGACCATATTGATATTATTGCCGGACAAGGTACGACTGCTTTAGAGTTAATTGAAGAAGTAGAAAGTTTGGATTTACTATTAGTATGTTGTGGTGGTGGAGGTTTACTTTCTGGCTGCGCGATCGCTACTAAAAATTTATTAAAAAACTGCAAAGTTGTGGGAGTTGAGCAAAAAAATGCTGATGATGCAACTCGGTCTTTTTATTCTCAAACTCTGCAAATTATACATAATCCTAACACTATTGCTGATGGTGCGAGAACGCCTTTTTTAGGTAACTTAAATTTTCCTTTAATCTTGAATTATGTTGATGATATGGTGACAGTTTCTGAGTCAGAAATTTTAAGAACAATGTATTTTATTTGGGAGAGAATGAAGTTAGTAATAGAACCTACTGGAGCTTTAGCAGCAGCAGCTTTGTTAGAAGGAAATATTAAAGTTTCAGATATTAGAGTGGGAGTAATTATTAGTGGGGGAAATGTAGATTTGAAGCAAGTAGGAGAGTTGTTTAAATCTGTTCAGGAATAAAGTCTGGTGAACCCAGAAAATTGGTTTCTATGATAAACCGGGTTTCTTCTTCTACAAGAAACCGGGTTTTTTCTTCTAGAAGAAACCGGGTTTCTTCTGTGTAAGTCCTACTGTTGTTTAACTGTAGATGTAGAAATCATAAACAGCAAGTTGTAATATTTCACCGTAGGGGTTTGGTTTCCAAACCCTTACAATTTTTTTCATAAATCATGTAGGATTAGTATAATTTAATCTACAAATTTTAACAGATGGATTTAGATACTTTATTAGAACATATAGATATTGGGGAAGACCAAGATATTGAGTTTAAGTCTGCTAAAAATACTTTACCCAAAGATATTTTGCCAACTCTCTCAGCTTTTGCTAATACAGATGGCGGCTATATAATATTAGGAGTTAGTGAAACTGATGATGGATTTATTATTTCAGGAGTTAATAATCCAGAAAATTTAATAACCCAATTTTGGAATAATCATAATAATCCTGAAAAATTGAGTTTTCCTATTTGCTCTAATTACAATTTGGAAATTAAAGAAATTGACAGTAGTAAACTTATTATTATTCCAGTTCCTAGAGCAACTCGTACTCAACGTCCTGTTTATATTAATAAAAATCTAATGACAGGAACATATAAACGTAACTATTCTGGAGACTACCACTGCACTGAAGTAGAAATTAAGCAGATGTTGCGAGATGCAAGTAATGATCCCCAAGATTATCAAATTTTAGATAATTTTAATTTTGACGATCTAGATCCAGAAACTATGAAAGCATTTCGACAACGTTTTAGTAATAGAGAACCGGATCATCCTTACTTGGAACTTGACGATAAAAATTTACTCCTTTAGTTGGGAGGATGGAAACGCGATCGCGCCACAAATCAAGAGGGATTAACTTATGCTGGGTTACTAATGTTTGGTCGTGAACGTAGTATTTTAGATGCTTTTCCTCATTACCACTTAGATTATCAAGAACGTTTCTCTAGCGATCCAGACCAAAGGTGGGATTATCGTTTAACCCTTGATGGTAAATGGGAACCAAATTTATTTAATTTTTATTATCGTGTTTATAATCGTTTGGTTAACGATTTAGATGTACCATTTAAACTTGATAAAGATGCTACTCGTAGAGAAGAAACTCATGTTCATCAAGGTATAAGAGAAGCATTAGTAAATACTCTAATTCATGCCGATCATCTATCTACAAAATCATTAGTTATCATCAAGTCTAAACAAGGTTTTATATTTTCTAATCCCGGTCGTCTGAGAATACCTATTGATGTTTTGTATCAAGGTGGTCAAAGCGATCCTCGTAATCCTAAATTACAAAAAATGTTTCAAATGTTAGGATTAGGAGAAAAAGCAGGTTCTGGATTTAGAAAAATTCTCAGAGCATGGAAAGAACAACAATGGTTTATTCCTTTTGTATCAGAAAAGCTTGATATAGAAGTAACATCTTTATTGTTACCAATGGTTAGTTTTATACCAGAAAATATAGAAAAAGAATTAAAGGAAATAGTCGGAAATAATTATTATAATTTAACAGAATTAGAGCGTATTATTTTGGTAATTACTCATAAGTTTGGAGAAGTTAGTAATACAGATATTCAACGTTATAGAAAAGAGCATCCTACAGATATAAGTAAATGTTTAAAAGGTCTAGTTGATCATGGTTGTTTAGAGAAATCTGGTCACGGTAAAGGTACGCGCTATAATCTACCAAACCAAGGTCAGCTTGATTTATTTTCGTTGTTGAATAACTCTGAGCATAACAAACTTAGCTCCGAGCATAACCAACCTAGCTCCGAGCATAACGAACCTAACTCCGAGCATAATCCAGAAAAAGAATTAATAGATATTGCAACTCCAGTCAGAGAAAAGAAACGAGTAAGTCGAGAACTAATGATAACCACAATTTTTAATCTATGCTCAAATGGGTATATAAATCTCAAAACATTACATTAGCTGAACTTTTGGATAGAAATCCAGACACTATTAGAACTCATTATATCAATTCTATGGTAAAAGAAGGTAGCTTACAACTTCAATATCCAGATAAACCTCATCATCCACAGCAAGCATATAAAACTGCATCCAACCAAAATGACAAATTTAATCAGCTTGCTGAGGATTAACCATTATCCATTATCCATTAATGAATCAACTCTTGGTCTCAAACCATAATAACGATACCGCAAATAATCTTGAAGAATACGGTCGTGATCAAAACAAAGATTTGTCGGAATCTGCCAAGGTTCAAACACAGCTAAATTTTTAGCATCATCTGCTGCTTTCGGTTCCCCAGTTGCAGTGGCAATAAATACCACACTCATTGTATGTTGACGGGGGTCGCGGTTGGGGTCAGAATAAACATAAAATTGTTCGATTAATTTTACTTCCAAACTCGTTTCTTCTTTTGCTTCCCGTTTTGCTGCAGTTTCGACAGTTTCTCCATAGTCAACAAACCCACCAGGAATCGCCCAACCGAAAGGTTCGTTTTTTCTTTCTATCAAAACAATAGGCCGTCCTGGTTTATTAATTAATTCGATAATAATATCAACAGTGGGAGTAGGATTACGATAAGTCATTTCAGTTATCAGTTATAGCGCTACGCGCTAGGGAATAGGGAACACAGAAGGTGGGAACAGCGGTCAAGGGATGGCGAGATTCCTCGCGATATCCAATCGACCAAGAGAGGGAACAGGAAACTATCAAAGGATTTTTCATATAGGGAAATGCTCCGCAAACAGGATTTAGAAATTTCCGCGCCCTTTACTTCAACTGTTATATCAGTTATCAATACCACCTACTGAACTAGGAAGTAAGAAAATCTGGTATTTTTTTGTTCCCAGAACTTATGCAGAAACCGAGTTTATCAACAAAAGCTCGTCGTTTAGGACAAATAGGGCAATAAATCTAGTTTCTTGGTTGAGAAATAATCATACAAAATTTTATCTGCCTTGACAACAGTTACCAAGAAATTTTAGATTTTGATTATATACTGAATATTATGTTTATTATGTCCAAATTTAATGATGAGCGATCGCCGTTACTTTTTAAAATTTCTAGGTCTAAGTTTATTAGCAACCCAACTTACTACTAATAAGCATTTCCAGAGTGTTGCTTCAGCAGCATCGCCTCTACCCATCCTCAAACCACCCCGCCTCAAAGTAGGCGATACTATCGGAGTAGTTAGTCCTGGCACTATGATTTTTAAATCTAACCTCAAATACGTCAATTTAGTTTTAGGACAACAAGGGTTTAAAGTAAAAGCTGGAACTCACGTTCTCGATCAATATGGATATTTTGCAGGTAAAGATATTGATCGCGCTGCGGATATCAATGCCATGTTTGGGGATGAGGAAATAAAAGCATTAATAACAACTACAGGTGGTTGGGGTAGCAGTCGCATCTTGCCATTATTAGACTATGACTTAATTCGTAAAAATCCTAAAATTGTTATGGGTTACAGCGATATTACTGCTTTGTTATTGGGGATATATGCTCGCACTGGTTTGGTGACATTCCACGGTCTCAATGGTCTATCTTCCTGGAATAAATTTTCTGTTGGTTATTTCCAAGGTATCTTGCTTGAAGGAAAAGCGATGACTTTGCAACCGCCTCCGAATATTGTGGAAACTATTACAGGTGGAAAAGCGCGGGGACGACTGGTGGGAGGAAATTTATCTGTGTTTACGGCGATAGTAGGATCTCATTTTTTGCCAGACTGGCGAGGGAAAATTTTGTTTGTGGAGGACACAGGAGAGGATATTTATCGGGTAGATCGAATGTTGACTCATTTGAGTTTAGCTGGTATTTTGAGGCAGTTGGAGGGTTTTGTGTTTGCTAGATGTACTCGATGTTTGGATGAAGAGGATGATTTTCCCACGTTAACATTATCGCAGGTTTTGATTGATCTTATTCGACCTCTAGGTATTCCTGCTTGGTATGGTACAAATATCGGTCATCTTTTGGATAAGTTTACAGTACCATTGGGAGTAGAGGTGGAGATAGATAGCGATCGCGGTACGATGACAATGTTAGAAACTGCTGTGGTTTGAAGAAGGAATAAGGAAGAAAGAAAGTAGGTGAGTTTTATATGAAATCCGGATAATTACTATCAAGACTTACAAGGGAGGTACTATATGTTAAAAAATATTGCGCATGGGGTAAGCACTATATCTAGGGTCGGTGCGTAAATCCTCTTTGTATTAATTATGGTAATTTTCTTGTTCAGGCGATCACTTAAAAAATTATAGTGATCGCTCTATTTAACTATATAGTGTCTTTGCGTAAGTCCTGTATATTATAGAATCCCTAAACATATCTCTAAAAATTTAGGCAATATGCCGCTAGACTCCGCCAACACCAACCTCTTTTTGTATATAAAAAAATAGTTAATAAGGGAAAATTAGTTTCAATTCTTATTGATTTGATGACTGCATAAAATCCTCTCTTAGTTGAATTGTTCAATTTTATCAAACATAAACCACATTTGACTTTTTTGATGATTTACTAATAGCTAATATCTGGATACTTACACTTTCAAAATTTCATCATCGACTGAAAAATCTACTTCTGCTTTGTCACGGCCGGAAGCAATAAAATCATTTTCAAATGAATCTTTTAACCCAGAGATTAAGTCATATTTTGGCTGCCAATTTAATTCTATTATTGCCTTATTTACACTGGCAAAAAAATGTTGAACTCTTAATGGAAAAGCTTTCTTTTTACCAAAGTCAAATTGCTTTGGATCGTAATGTACTAACTTAATAGAATCAGGAGATTTTCCCGCAGCTTCAGCACAAGCACGAGCTAAACCATCAAAAGTAATAAAACGTTCCCCAGAAACATTATAAATCTGCCCAATTGCTTTATCATTTTCCAACACATTTACCATTGCCATAGCTAAGTCTTGGACATGACCTAATTGAGTAATATGAAGTCCATTACCAGGAATAGGAATGGGGCGATCGCGTACAATCCTTTCAAAGAACCATGCTTCTAAATCATTATAATTTTGTGGTCCGTAAATATAAGTAGGGCGAATAGAAGTCCAGGGTAAATTTTGATTGGCTAATTCTATTTCTGTTTCAAATTTTCCTAAATGACGACTTTTTGGGTCAATAGTATCTCCTTCAATATGAGGCATTTGGTCAGATTTTAAATAAACTCCAGCAGAACTCATATAAACGAAATGTTTGACTTGACCTTGAAAGATTTCTGCGAGAGGTTTTGTATCAGTTAATTTTCGTCCGTTATTATCAAAAATAGCATCAAATTTTTCCGATGCTAATTTTTCTTTTAGTTGGTTAGAATCAGTTCTATCCCCATGAATTTCTTGGATTCCTAATACTGGAGCCGGTTTATTGCCACGATTAAATAATACAATTTCATGGCCTTTTTCTACCAAAATTTTAGTTAAATATACCCCAATAAATCGGGTACCACCCATAATTAATATTCGCATCTTTTCCTCTTGTTATCAATAGTTAAGAATTTAATTATATAGCAATCCGTGCATAGATTTTCAGATTTTATTGTAGGAGTTTGTTCTCCAAACCAAGCACATAAATGGGATTGGGAAACCAAACCCCTACAGTTTTTCTCATCAATCATTTCTGATGGCTATATAGCAATAATTGGCTTCTTTCTTTTTATCACAACTAATTGTATACTAATTAAACACAATTTAAAACTAAGATAATAATATGCAATCCAATTCTGATAAGTTCCCGGAGAAAGACTCAGAAAATATAATATCTGAGCATACCAAAGCCAAATTAGAGCAATCGGTTTTACTACACAATATATCAATTGCTGCCCTGGTGGGAGTAATAGCTTTTGCTGGAGTAAGCACTCTGATTATTGCTACTATTCAAAACTCGGTTAATGAAATGGAAAAAACAGAAATCAAATAGATTTAATTCTACTAATTAGTTTCTTTTTACTGCATATTAAAAAAGTGAATAAAAGTAAGCATTCAGCATTTATCTTTTGAACTTAATAAGTTACTTAAGTTAGTTTATAGCCTTTTTATTTCCTGGGGAATGCTAAGCAAAAATAAGTTTTAATTATTTTGGGAGGCTAACTTGATCCTTCGCTATGAAAGTGAATTAATAACTCATAGCTGATGGCTAAATGCTGACATCAATTTTATACTAAAAAAACATGAATAAATTACTTAAAACTATCAAAAATATTTTTCTGCATGAACAAGATAACATTTTTCTCCAATTCATTGAAGGTATAGAATTCTTAGTTTCTAAAGTTCTATCTTTAGCAATGATTACTGTGATTATTTTTGCTGTATGTGATTTGATAGTTTATATATATAAACAACTTTTATTGACACCTAATCCTCTGTTTAAAGATAGTTTATTTGAAATCTTTGGACTATTTTTAAATATTTTAATTGCTCTAGAAATTCTAGAAAATATTACAGCCTATCTTCGTAAACACGTTTTTCAAGTGGAGTTAGTAATTGCTACTTCTTTAATTGCTGTAGCCCGAAAAATCATTATTTATGATTTGGATAAAAAAGGAGGAGAAGCTTTAATTGGATTAGCACTTGCTACTTTTGCTTTATCAATTAGTTTCTGGATTATTCGCTCGCAAAATAATCAAAAATCCAAGCATTAAAGAGTAAGCATTCAGCAGTCAGCTATCAGCTTGGGAAGCAAATCTATAATTTCCAGCCATAAATATACATCGTTTGATAATATCAGATATATGGTTAAAAAGTAGAATTTAAAAGAATGCTTGCCATTGATTTTTATTGCCCTTGATCTGACTACTAATAGCTAAATGCTTACATTAAAAATGATATTTGGTTTAACTAGCTATCAGCTTTTAAATGTAATAATTTACTAGGGTTTTGATTCTTTGTAAAAGTTTTTTTGCATAGTATTCTCTAGGAAAAGCTGAATGCTTATTTAGAATTTTTGATTGATAAATCATTTTTATTATCTCTGAAAAATCAAAAAAATATGAATGAAAATTATTTTGAATTTGAGCAAGATTTCGTAGCATCTCTACGGTGCATTCCTATGATAGTACGCTATAAATTAGATACTTGTGGAGTTAAATTAAAATTATCCCACTGGCATCAATTTAATCATACAATTCGTCAAGAATTAGTAGATAGACCTTGTACTGAACCTGAAGAAATTAAAAGTTACCGAGAATGGTTACATCAGTTAGTAATTGAGCAAACAAATACCTCTGCTAAAGATTTACCTATTCCAGAAAACCCTCCTTGGGTAGATGAGACAAAAATTCCCGAAACAGTTCAGGAAAAAGCTCAAGAAGTAGGTCTTCAAATTAATTTAAACCAATGGAAAAATCTCACTGCAATGCAAAGGTTTGTTCTCGTTAAACTTAGTCGCCCTAGCCATGAAAATAAAAACTTTTTACCTGCTATTCAAGAATTTAACTTGATTTGAATCAGAGCAAATAATGGATAATGGATAATTGATAATTAGGGCTTGCTGATTGAATATAAAAGTGTTTATATATAAAGCTTTTACCCTTTTTAGGTTGTAAAAAAGTATCAGATTTTAGCCTTATAAATCTAAAAAAGTGAGTATTTTGGTTATATTGAGGCACCCAAGTCAAGGGATAATTTTTTCGATTTATCGGGAACCGTCCATGTCCTCTAAAACTCCTTATTCCTCTTGACTTCCCCTCCATCGGAGGGGTTAGGGGTGGGTGACTCTCTACTCCCTACTCCCTATTTCTTAACTTAATTTACAGTTCAATTAAGCCTTCTGGGGGAGTAATTTCAATGATATTTTTTTCAAAATCAACTATAGGAACAATTTCTTTTACAAACGGAATTAAAATATTTTTGCCTTGAGAAGATTGAGATTTTTGCTGATGTTTTTTTCGCCGACTTGGCTCATTTTCTTGTGGTAAATTATTTGCCTTATCAACTTCAGAAATAACAGGAATATTAGATATTTTTTCTACTTCTAATAAATCACTACCAGCAGAAATCATGCTCACAACCTTCCCAAGAATTTCCCCATTTAACTGATTAATAACTGTTAAACCAATTAAATCTGGGACATAAAATTCATCTTCTTCTAGTTCAGGGCGATCGCCTTTTTCAATCAATAACAGACTATTTCGTAAACCTTCAGCTTGTTCACGATTTTCAATTTCTGCTAACTTTATTACATATAAACCCTTACCAGAAAGATAACGACCACCTAATAATTCAATAGACTGGGGTTCCATTTGATTTGGTAATAATAACCACCTTTTTCCAGGTTCTAAGAATCTTTCTGGGAAATCTGAACTAGGATATACTCGCAGTTCTCCCCTCAAACCTTGAGGTGCAACAATTTTACCAATTTCAATCCATTCAGACATAATTTAAGTCAGAAGTCAAAATTTAAAAGTCAAAAGTTAAATAGATCTGGAATTACGCAAAGAGTAAATTATACATCATCTTTAGTAAACTGACACACTTAAAAATGTAGGTTGGGTAGTAGCTTGCTTCTGTATAGCAGTACGATAGTGAAACCCAACAAAACCTTACTAATGTTGGGTTGTCACCGTCTAACGGGACGGGTTTATGTAAATCTTAGAGTAAGCATTAAAATTCTAGCTCAAACTCGCCCCCTACCCCATACAACATTTTAAGATGAAACAATCCAGTAGGGTCGAAATGAATATAAAGTTTAAAGTTGGCTTTGATAGTAAGATTCAATTTACCTCAACTAATAAAGCTTTTATCTCAAACTAAAATAAATAACTGACCGCTGACTGCTGATTGCTGAATACTTACTTATTAGTTAATCTTAATTTTTAGAAGTTAATGAAAATTATAAAAGGAAACATACAACCAAGAAAAGCTGTTCAACCATTTGTTATTTATAGAAAAAAAAATATGGTTAGTGATAAAGGGAAAAGGAATAATAGTTGTCAAAAATTTCCCTTGACTTTACCAAAATCAATTTGTATTTTCATTTTAACTTTGATGTTTTCTATTGGTGAAAGTGCCGTATATAGTCAAAATAAAAATTATTATATAAATAACAAAATTAACCATGATTACCAACCCGAAAAATCTTTAATTCTGCTCGCGCAAAATCAAACACAATTAGAAGAATTTGACTTTAGAGAAGAAATTCGCGATCGCGTCCGACAAGAAGTAGATTATACTTTTCGTCATGCGACATCATTACTTGGTGTTTTTCTAATTGTTTTGACATTTTTTCCGGCTTCAGCAGCAATTTGGATTTGGTTTTCCCAAGCAAAATTAGCTAACAAAATTGATATTACAGAACAAGAAATTGATAGTTTGAAATATGACACAATATCTCAACTAAAAGAAATTGTAGAAGAGGCTCAAATTATCTTAAATGAACTGAAACAACAAAGTAATAAAGCTGATGAAAAAATTGAACAACTGCAAAAGGATACTTTGATTCAATATTCTTCTACTCAAGAGGATAATTCTGAGCCATTAATGATGGCAAATGATTATGCCAAACAAGCCTCTCAATTTCTATTAGCAGGTCGGCCTAAAGAAGCTATTAATGCTTATAATCAAGCCTTAAAAATTTATCCAGAAATGGCAGAAATTTGGAATAATCGGGGTGTGGCATTGACAAGATTAAAGATGTTTGATGAAGCGATCGCTTCTTATGATAGAGCTTTACAAATTCAGCCTGATTATGCAGATGCTTGGAATAATCGTGGGGTTTCTTTAATAGAATTGCAGCATTATCAGGAGGGAATTAATTCTTTTGAACAAGGAATAAAGGTTAAACCTGATTATGCAGATGCTTGGAATAATCGTGGGGTTTGTTTAGCTAAAATTCAAAAATATCAAGAGGCGGTAAAATCTTATAATCAGGCAATTGCAATTAGAAATAATTATACTGATGCTTGGAATAATCGGGGTGTTTCTTTGATGAAGTTAGGTATTTATGAAGAGGCGATCGCTTGTTTTGATAATGCTGTAAAAATTAAACCTAACTATTCTAATGCTTGGTATAATTTGGCGCGTTGTTGTAGTTTAAAAGGTGAGGTGGAAATTGCTTTACAACATTTAGAAAAAGCGATTATTTTGAATGATGGAAACTATCAGGAAATGGCAAAAAATGAACCTGATTTTGAGAATATTCGGCATAATGATTTGTTTCAAAAATTGATATTGAATTAAGGTAGATAGTATAGCTATTTATTATTATAATAACTAACTGTCATTGCGAGGGGGGAAGGGAAAGTAATTATTTTCAAGAGAAATTATCAACACCCCCAAAGCAATCTCTAAGATGTCATTGCGAGGGGCAGGAAAAGTAATTATTTTATGTGAAGCACCCTAAGACCCCCGAAGCAATCTTTTCTGTCATACGGGAGATTGCTTCGGCTAAGTTAATAGTTATTCCGAAAAGTTAACTGCTTCTATCACCGCCTCGCAATGACAACCTCTATAATAACTAAATTAGCTTTAGCAAACATTTATCAATTTAGTATAATCTCTGTAATTTTAGATAAAGATTGCTATGCCAGAAATTACTATTAATTTACCAGAAGATATTTGTTCTGCTCGTCGTTTAACTGCTGAATAATTTGTTTAGGATATGTGTTTAGCAGCGGCTATATATTGGTATCAAAAAGGGGAAATTTCTCAAGAAAAAAATGATAATAACTTCTAATACTGTCCGCAGCGAGGGGGAAAAGAAAAGAAATTATTTTATGTGAAGCACCTCAACACTGTAATACGAGAGATTGCTGCGGCTAAGTTAATGCTTATTCCGAAAGGTTAACTGTTTCTATCACCGCCTCGCAATGACAACCTCTCTGTCCGCAGCGAGGGGGAAGGAAAAGAAATTGTTTTATGTGAAGCACCCCAAAACCCCCGAAGCAATCTTTTCTGTAATATGGGAGATTGCTTTGGCTAAGTTAATAGTTATTTCTAGAAGTTAACAGTTTCTATCACCGCCTCGCAATGACAATAACTTGTGTCATGGAAAGGGGAAAAGGCTGACATTTGATGAGTGATAAATAGATTATTAAAAACTGATAACTGATAACTAAATTTCAGATGGCTGAAACAGCTATATTTTACATTCTACAAGTTTTTGCACGAGAGAAGAACCAACTACCGTCCACAATCGCACAGCAAGCCAAGGGAGGTGCCCCTTATATGTGTTCAGACTAAAAGTTAGGTTTGAGTAATACAACCAGGTTCCTCCTTGACGCCATCCAACTTGATCGCCAAAATTTCTTGATATTTTACTATCATACTTCCTTGTACCACCCAAACTCTGATAAATCTGCTTCTGCACTGAAAAGCCAAATTTACCATTACTATATTTTACCCAAAGTTGGTCAATAGTTCCCAGGTCTTCGCAAGGAAAATTATCTATATCTTCTACTCTCAACCAACCTTCATTTTCTTGTCTTGCAACTTTCAACATACAATTAGCAGTTTCCTTGTCTGCTTCTTTCCATTTTCCTGATGCTAATAGATCGCGCAATTTTTCATATTTTACTCCTCTAGCTGAGATTAAAGGTACATTATTAGAAACAAAATTTTGTCGAGGTTGTTGATTTTTTTGAGTAGCAGAAACAGATTTTTTTGGAGAATTTTGCAATTCTTGAGTAACAGAAACAGAAGAATTACCAAATCCTAAATCAGCCAAAACATCTTCAACCTGCTGATAACGTTGCTTTGGTTTTTGCTCTACCAAACCATCTAAAACTTTAGCCAAATTATCACTGACAAAATTTACATTTAAACAATCTCGCCATACCCATTCCATTTCCATTACATCATACAAATCAAAGGGACTCATCTGAGTCAATAAATGTAAACAAGTTACTCCCAAACTATACAAATCGCTAGCTAATTTTGCCTTTCCCATTGACTGTTCCGGGGCGCAATACTCTGCTGAACCAATAACTGTTCCTGTCACTGTCCGACGTTGAGTTGTTGGTAAAATTTTAGATGCTCCAAAATCAACCAAAACTAACTTTTTATCTGCCTCTCTCCTAATAATATTCTCCGGCTTAATATCCCGATGAATTACATTATGACCGTGAACAAATTGCAAAACAGATAATAAGTCTATTAACAATTCTCTAATTTGACTTTCATTAAAAACGCCACAATTTTCTAACTATTTTTGTAGAGTTTCACCTTGAATAAATTCCTGTACTAAATATTGACGATTATCCACAGTAAAATAACCATAAAGTTCAGGGATTTGGGAATGCTTTCCTAATAACTTCAACCTTTCTGTTTCCTGTGCAAATAACTCCGCAGCTTTTGCCACAGTTTTGGTTTCCTGTAGCTCAGGGAGAAACTGTTTAATGACACAAAAAGGTTTAGAAGGTTTAAACTCATCTACTGCTAAAAAAGTTCGACCAAAACCACCTTGTCCGAGAATACTTTTTGCCCAATAACGTTCTACAAGTAATAGTTTATTTCCGCATTTTTGACAGAACTTAAAATTGTCTGGGTTAATAGTTAAACACTCTGGATTAAGACACTGGGACATAATTAATAATTAATAATCAATAATGAAAATTATAACAATCCGCGCTTAGAATGAATAATTAATAATGAAAATTATCGCAATCCTTCCTTATGTATGTTGTTAAAATTCAAACCTATTGAATAATTTCTATAGCAACCCTAAATTAGGTTATAAGATTATCGTAGGGGTTTGGTCTCCAAATCCCTTAGTACTTGGGTTTGGAGACCAAACCCCTACAGCTAAATCTGATTCCTGATTGCTATATTTTATAACTTCGCTCCTTCTTCCTTCTTCCTTCTTCCTTCGTCATTGACAAAGAAATTATAGAAGGATAATTTTTCCCGAAACTAACAGTTATGGTAATAATTTTTGCGTCAATTAATTTTACTTCTGCTGGTGGTTTATCTATACCAGGATTAATTAAATAAGCTGGAAAACAAGCAGCACTTAAACTCAATCTTATCCCATTACCTTTAGCAATTTTCATACAAGTTGGTTGTAAACAAATTTTCACTGGCAAATCATTATCAACCACCTTAATATAACCCTGACTAAAATTATAAACATTCCCATTTTTTCTCACTTCAGACAACACAGCATAAAGATCAAAACTACTTGTATCTGCCGTACAATAAACATTCACAAAAATATCTCCAGCTATGTGTAAGTCTGACCTTAAAAATTCAGAAGTATAAGTCAAAATATCAGTCCGACAATCTAATTCTGAACGTTCAAAAGAACCGGCTGGAAATGTCGCATGACCTCCCAATGTGGGAACTGGTCGCCAAGGGTCATGTACAAACGTATCATCAACAGAAATATCAGGGCAATTTTCCGTTAAACTTCCCGAATCTTCCCTCATATTAGCAAGTCCTGTACTAGCCAAATAATAGAACTTATTATTATTACTCGGCCAACAATTAAAATTACGCCATTCATTACTTCCCATCTCAAATAAAGAAACAGGCGATCGCTCTAATATTCCTGTATTTATTCCTTTCAGAAATTGATTAAACCATAATATTTGTAAATCATCTATGGGGTTAGAAGCTGCTAAACCATAATTTACAGCTCCTACTTTTGTTCCCCAAGGAATATGAGACCAGGGACCGACAATTAATTTTTGTAAGAATTTACTGCGGTTTACCATTTCTTTATATAAATGAATTGTACCTCGTAAATAGGTATCAAACCAACCGCCGATATGTAAGATTGGCAGGTCTACATTTTCCATATTTGGTGATAGGTTTTGCCAATATTCATTAGATTGATAATTTTCTATCCACTGATGATAAAAAGATTCTTTTCCATACTCATTCATCACTTTTGGGAAGGCAGGATTTGTAGTAGATAAAGGCAAATTTCTGGAAGCTTGATAAAGTTCTTGATAAGACTTTTCATCTCCTTGTAAACGAGCAGTTTCTGTTGCTAGCTGAACTGCCCAACCAAGATTTGTTTGTAAACAAAAAGCTCCACCTTCGTAAGCCCAATCTTGATATAAATCATAACCAATCATTCCCGGACAAATTGTTTTTAAAGCAGGAGGTTTAGCACTAGCAGCATATAGTTGAGTCATGCCTTGATAAGAAAATCCATACATTCCTATTTCGCCAGTACTACCTGGTAAATTTTTTGCCCAATTAATAGTATCAATTCCATCTTCAATTTCATGGGTAAATAATTGAAATTTTCCTTCGGATGTACCTCTACCTCGGACATCTTGAATAATTACAATATAACCATGAGCAGCGTACCATTTTGGATGAGCATAAACCACTGTGGAAGCGATCGCTCGACCATAAGGTTGTCGCATTAATATTATGGGAAATTCTCCTTCTGCATCGGGGCGATAAATATCAGCATCTAAACGTACTCCATCTCTTGTTAACATGGATGTAGTTTCTTTGGGTAAAATTTTCATTTTAATAGGTTTAATAATTAATAATTAAAAGAGGGAAGAGGAAATAGGTAATAGGAAATAGGGGATAGGGAACCCACCCCTAACCCCTCCCAGGAGGGGAATAATTGATGATTTATAGATAATAATTGATTCTATTTTTGATTTTTAGAGATGTCTAATAATTAACAATAAAAAAAATGGGATTTGGAAACCAAACCCCTAAAATTTTTTTCACAAATCATTTCTTTGAGTTTATAGTATAAAAATTTTATGTTATGGATGTTCTTCAAAGTCCCCCTTACAAAGGGGGATTTAGGGGGATTGAAATCTACTTTTTTATATCTCCCCTTTGTCAGCGAGGGAGTCTTCAAAGTCCTCCTTACAAAGGGGGATTTAGGGGGATCAAACCCAAAACTGAGTCTTGAACCAAGATCTGTGTACACCGTAGCTTTCTCAGGCGGGTTGAATCACTGGATTACGTTCACCACAAAATTTAAGCAAATCTTCCACTTTGGCTCGAACCCTAGAAGCGATAAGCCTTAGACCGCGCCAGCGGGACAGGGTTTGGTAACAAATCATACAGTTGTCCCGTCACCCCTGCCCCCGGATTCGTGATATATCTGAGCATAGGAGCCAGCAGTAGAAGGTTTTTATGCTATCCCTTGACGTTCCCCAGTATGCGTCCGCCCAAAAAATAAGTCAAACTTACCGAATTTTAGTGGTAGAAGATGAAGAAGTCATCCGCCAAATGCTGGTGCTCGCACTTCAGGAAGAAGGCTACGACGTCCTCTGGGCCGAGGATGGCCGCAGCGCCTTGGCGCTGATCCAAGATATTGAGGCCGCCTCCAATCAACCGCCTATCGATCTGATGTTGCTGGACCTGATGCTTCCCCAGGTCAACGGTCTGGATATCTGCCGCACCCTCCGTTATCAAGGCAACACCCTACCTATCCTCATCGTCAGCGCCAAGGCCAGCGAAACGGATCGGGTTTTGGGGCTAGAAGTCGGCGCCGACGATTACCTGAGCAAACCCTTTAGTATGCGGGAATTGGTTGCCCGTTGTCGGGCCCTGATTCGGCGCCAAAGTTTCGGCGCGGGTTCGACCAACACCTTCCGCAAGTTTCGGGATTTAGTGCTCTATCCCAAGGAATGCCGGGTCGTTCTCCGGGGGGAAGAGGTGAGTTTAGCGCCGAAGGAATACCGCCTACTGGAATTATTTATGGCCCATCCCCGCCGGGTTTGGTCCCGGGAACAACTAATCGAGCAAGTCTGGGGCATGGATTTTTTAGGCGACACCAAAACCGTGGATGTCCATATTCGTTGGTTACGGGAAAAACTAGAACTAGACCCCAGTCAGCCCGAGTATATTATTACCGTTAGGGGTTTTGGCTACCGGTTTGGCTAGGCGGTTAATTTTCTCTTAACCTCGTCTATTCTAAATAGGTGTTGGCGCATCGACCGTGGGGGGTAAGCGATGGATGTTTTGGCCCTAGTGTTGGGCGGACTTCTAGGTTTTGCCCTGGGATTGGGGGAGCGTTGGCGGCTCAAGCGCCGGTTAATGCCTTTTTTGACTTCCCTGGAAGATACCCCCCAGGTCGCTCGTTCTCTCTCGCTAATTTCCTTAGTACGCCGGGAACTCGCTTATCTTAAAGACCGGGAATCCCGTCTGCTGGAGGAGCGAAGCCAGTCCCGCTTGATCTTAGAGCAGGCCCCCTGGGGCTATCTCCAGGTGGATGAAGACAACCATTTACTCTGGTGTAACCGTCAGGCCCAGAAATGGCTCCAGATTGACCGCTGGGAATCAAGGCAGTACCGGTTACTGTTAGAATGGGTGCGGTCTTCCGAGTTAGACCAATTGGTGGAGCGGACTCGCCAGACCCAAACCCCCCATATTCAGGAATGGCTTTTTTTTCCGCCCATCAACCCGGAGACCCTTAATCCAGGCAACCTCTCCTCCTGGTTACTGAAAGGGTATAGCTATCCTCTACCCCGGGGACAGGTGGCCATTTTTATCGAAAATCTCCAGCCCCTAGCGGAATTGCGCCGTAGTCGCGACCGAGTCTTCGCCGATCTGACCCACGAGTTACGCACGCCCCTGACGGCGATTTCCTTAGTCGCCGAGGCTCTCTTTCCCCGACTTCAATCCCCAGAACAGGGCTGGGTGGGACAGATGCTGACAGAAACTGAGCGCTTACGCGCACTGGTAGACGAATGGCTCAGCCTTTCCCAGATTACGGAGAATCCGGGGCAGTGTCTGGATTTGGAAGATTTGGATCTGCGAGACGTTTTACTCTCCAGTTGGCAACGCCTGTTACCCTTAGCTCAGGAAAAACAGATTCAACTGGATTACCAAGGCGCCGAGCAGTTATGGCTCCGGGGCGACCGGGATCGACTCATTCAAGTGTTTATCAATTTATTCGACAATTGTCTGAAACATAGCCCAGAGAGGGGGGTAATTACCGTGTGGGCCGATTTAGGCGCTTCCCAGGCCCAGGTGCAAGTCTTGGATCAAGGCGCCGGCTTTAATCCCCAGGATCTGCCCTTTATTTTTAACCGCCTCTACCGGGGCGATCCCTCCCGCCATCGGGGGCAGTCTCCCCGATCCGGTAGCGGTTTGGGGTTGGCTATCGCTAAAGAGATTATTGAAGCCCATCAGGGAAGCCTCGGCGCCGCCAACGATCCCCAAACCGGAGGGGCCTGTTTCACCGTCACCTTGCCGATTCTCTCAGAGGTTGTTTGAATAAAGGGTCAACGCCCTGGTTTTATCCCCCCCTTGGACTGATCCCCTACCCAAAGAATCAGAAAAGCGCTTAACTGGACAAGAGCGTGATCTAAATCACCCAAAGGTCGTTTGTGGTTTTGAGATTGCCGCCTTGGGTTAGTCACTTTTCTCGTTTCAAACCATGTCTAACAACTACGGAGCATTTGCCGCTATTACCGTTGATGCGGCCGGGACCGAACACGCCGTTTGGGAACAGAGCGGGGCCCTGTGGCATAGCTATTTTGATGAAACCGCTAACCAGTGGGTGGAAGGTCGTCCTGTGGCCACATCGGTTGGCGGGGGCAAACTGCAACTGATTACCGGCGATATTATTCCCTACCAAGTCACAGATACGGGAACGGGGCAAACCTTTACCGAGTATGCGCCAGGGTTGGTGGCAATTTGGGCCGATAGCAACGGCGACCTGTTTTATGTCGTGGGGCGCTATGGGGAAGACCAAACGGTTCAGTGGTCAAATGCCGTCGAATTTGGCGCTCCTAATCTTAATAATCCCAATGACACCGTTTTTAGCCAAGATCCGGCGCTTGCGCTTACCCCAGCCACCATTACCCAAGAAGGTATAGCGACTCCGGCGGCGGTATCCGTGGTCTATTCCCAAGTCGATACCACGGTGGAATACATTGCCAACTGGCGGGGCAGTTTAGGCGATCAAAATACCCTCATTAGCTTTCGTTTTACTGGTGTTGATAGCAATGGCGATGGCATTTTATCGGGGCGGGGCGCGAATAACAGTTTAGGGGATGGTATTAGCAATGAATTGACAAGCTGGACAATGTTGGCGCTGTCGGCGGATGGCACGACGGTTTTAGCCAGTTATGACCTTAGCCAACAGTTAGCCCTCGACACCTTCAACTTTAATTTTGATCTAGCTAACCAACAAATTTTGGCCAATGCCGATGCAACCGTTTTTTCCCCCAGTGAAGATCTCTATGGCTTAAACACAGGGCTAGACCGTTCTGTTGATAGTGACGATGCCGTCTGGATACTCAAGAGTCAAAGCGCAAGCGAGGAGATTCAGTTACAAACCATTCCGGTCGGTTCAAACACCCCTACTACCATTGCCATCAGTTCCCTAGCCAGCGCGATTTTTCCCGTTGCCAGCCAAACCAACGACGATACTGATCTTTACAGTGAATTCATTGCGTTTACGGGGGATGCTCGCACTAGCGATACGCTCACCGATCAAAACGGCAATATGGTCACCTTTGCTGACCAAATACCGATTCCTGCCAGCTATGAACCTCTGGGGCCTGAGGCCCAGTTTTTGACTGCTGACACGATTAATTCCAAAAGTAATGAGGCTTTGTTGGGATTGGGCGCAACCTCTAGCAGTATTGCCACCACTCCCTTCGGCACCACCCAAGGCTTTAATTTAACGTTTGCCGCCGCCAGTTGGATTTTAACGGGGCAAATTCCGCTACCCGCCTCCTTGATTCCGGCCGATAGCAATCAAACGTATACCCTGACGGGGTCTATTGGCACGAGCAAGGAAGTCCAAGATGGACAAGTGGTTTACGTACTAGATACTAATGTTTCGATTGCCGAAGGGCCAACCATTACATCTGGCTCCGATGAAAGCTCAGGTCGAGATCAATTTGTGGGAACCTCCCTGTCCCTTTCGTTAGACCTGAGCACCACATTTACCCCGGATGAGTCGGGGGATTTGCAATACTCAGACGCTTCCATAGGTTTGACGCTGGGATTTGGAACGTTTGATGCGATTCAACTGTCTGTTCCCCCTCTACCCGCAAAGCTAAAGGGAGGGATTTTGCAGGGGAGTGTCACCTTATCTAAACTGAATTTCACGGTTAATACTGGTGTTGACTTAGCAACCAAATCAACGACACCGCAACTGCCGATTTACCTGACGGGGAATGTCAACACTCCGGGTTCCATCCAGATGGTCAATCAAACCATCACGGCCTTTTTGAATGGAACAGAAGGTGAAGCGTTAGCGGGTTTGCCCCTGGCTCTATTGCAAACCATTGCTCTGCTGACCCTGGAAGAAAACGCCCAAGGGGAAGTGGAACCCGCTGAGGGAGGAATTTTAAATTATCCTGTCGCGACGGTGGAAACCCTGATCGGCTTGCTCTATGGGTTGCAAATTGTGGAGCAGGTGGGCACGTTGTTGGGCGATTTGAAAAACTATACCTTTGAGGATCTGACTATTGGGCTGGATTATGCGCCGAACTTGAGCGGCAGTATCGGCGTGTTGTTCAATACCCTACAAGGCAACATGGGAGCGGGAGCTGACATTGGCATTGACTTGAATGTGGATAATACAGGGGCGGCCTCAGTCGATTTAGATTTTGCGGGTAATTTGTCGGCCAGCGCTTCATTTTTGCTCTGGAATTGGTCTTGGGGCTGGAATAAAGGGGTTAGCTATTCTTTTGATTTATCCACTAATTCATCAGCAACCTTAGCAACGGACAGCATAACTGACAGTACGGCCAGCGGCAATACAGGTGATGTCACTGTCATTTATGCCCCCACGACTGGCTCCAACATTCTTTACCAAACGACAGGGGCCGTCCGCTCCGACTTATCTGATCCCAGCGCCGGAACCCTCAATGATTTAACGGCAGATGATGATATTACCCTGGCGTTTGACCCCTATACCGGGTCAGTGTTATTGGCTTGGGTGGCGGCGGGCGGTGACAGTACCCTTCCCCTGGCCAGTCAAACCGGCGCGGTAGTTAGTCGGGTATATGCCTCGGCGTTGGATAGTTCTGGGCGGGGTTGGGATATTCCCACCGTGGTGAATCAAACCAATGAGAGCCTTCATCCGGGGTTTAATTTCAACCCTAGTGGTGAATTTTTCTATACCAACACCAGTACCGGGGCGATCGCCAATCCGGCCACCATTGAGGATTTTGCCGACTATACCCTTAACCGTATTTTGGTGTGGGGTTTTTCCGAAACAGCAGGGGATTTAAACGCCAACAGTACTCCTGATGAAGTGCAAGCAGCGATCCAAGCGACCGATATTTATTACAGCCTCTCCAGTCGTCCCGCCAGTGGAGGTGTGTGGAGCGATTGGAGTGCGCCAGAAGTGGCGTTTGCGATGGCGGGAACCGATAGTTTACCCACGGTGGGACAAGATCCCGACGGCAATTTAAGGTTAGCTTGGGTCTCCGATAGCGCCATTAATGATGAACCCCTCTCCACCATCTACACCAGTACCTGGGATGCCAGCAATGACCAATGGACAGAAGCGGCGATTGTCGCCCAGCAGAGCGATTTACGGGTTAGTAAGCTGATTCTGGATGCCTTTGGCTCTAATCCTGCCATTTACTGGACTGACGATATTGCGCCGAGTTACAGCGCCACGGTCTTAGATGACGATCCGGCTTGGTACTATCGCCTCAACGACAGTGGCAGTTCCGTCGCCCAAAATTTAGGTAATTTAGGCAGTACCTATAACGGCGCCTATGTAGGGGGAACGGTGGCCATTGTGGCCGATAGTGCGTTAGTGAACACCGAAACGGGTGATGGTGACCCCGATGCGTCGGCCCAATTTAGCGCCACAGCGGGGGGGTATCTTTCCATTCCCTTTAGTCAAAGCAGTTTAAACGGCAGTTACACCCTCGAACTCTGGGTCAAACTGGATAGCACGGCCAGCGGTCAAATTCTCTTACAAAAACTGCCCCTCGCCACCGACAGTAATTCAACCCCGACCCCCGAATGGATTCTACAAACTGGGGAAGGGGGAACGCTGGTGTTTGATGTGGGCAATGGCGAAATTACCAGTGAGGCGCTGACCACCGGAGAATGGTATTACGTGGTGGCGACGCTGGACAGCAGCATTAACGGTACTCAAGACAATCCGATCTCCGCCTTATATTTAAACGGCGCCTTAGTCGGGCAACAACAGGGCAGTGCCAACCCCAAAGCCGATGCGTCGGTGGTAGCCGGTCAAAATCTGGACGGACAGTTAGATGAAATCGCCATTTACAACGCCCTCTTTACGCCAACGCCCGATCCCACAGTGGATGCGAGCGGCAACATCACGAATTATGATCCTGGCATTACTGGGGTCAATGCCATCAGCAATCATTATGTCGCCCGCTATAATCTTCCCGCCAATGTGGTGAAAGATGGCACGTTTTATGCGGTTTACGACGGCAGTGAATGGAGTAGTAGTAATCTATTTGCGCCTCAGCCCCAAGATCCGGTGACTCAGCCCCTACTCTCCCGTCTGCCAACCTATGACGTTGTTTCCACTTCTGGCTTAGCCCCCGATGGGGTGACGGATCTTTATACCCAAATTTCCCTCGTCAATCCCAATGCCACCCTCAACGCGATCCAAGTCACCAGCCCTGATGGCAACACTATTTGGAGTAGTAATTGGGCAACGGATGGTCACCTTCCCCTCGCAATCATCCAAGGTGATGAACTGACTAATAATGCCAGTGGCGTTAGCCATACCCTCTTGGGCATTACAGAAACTTTTGATCTTTATTTTCAAGGGACAGCCTCCACCTCGAACTACACCGTCAAGGTCGTTTTTAGTGATGGCGCCACAGCGACTCAATTCCAACCCTTATTACCGAATCCCAGTCAATCGGGAACCGCCGGGGATGTCATTTCTGCCCAGGGGGACATTCTTGAAGATGAAGTGTCGAGTCTGGCTCAGATTGATAGTGGGCTGACGTTAGCTACCAGCGAAGATTATGTTGGTACTGCCATGGCCGCTGGCGCATTTCTTGATGGTCAAATGGCAATCGCCATTGCGGCCCCCTATGCCAAACCCAGCGCCAATGGCGCAACGGGGGACGGCGCCATTATCATCATTCCGGCTGGGAAAACGCTTAACAGTAATGCCGGATTAACCCTAGATCCAACCACCGTTCCCACTGGGGGTGTCCTGATTACTGGGGTAGAAGGTAGCCAAGAAAATGCCGGTTATACCTTGGGGGTAGGAGATATCAATGGCGATGGCAAAGCTGATTTAGTGATTGGCGCACCGCGAGGTAACAACCAGGCAGGCATTATTTATGTTGTCTTTGGCGAATACCTCACCGCCAACAGTAGCCTCAACCTGGCCACCCTCGTTAGTGAAGGCAAGGCCTTAGCCATTAGCGGCTTTAGTTCTGCCAGTGAAGCGGGAACTGCCTTAGCGGTGGGGAATTTAAACGGTGACGATTATGCGGATATTTTGGTGGGCGCTCCCTATGGCTCCGCCGGGGCCGGAGAAGTCTATGCCATTTATGGTAGCGCCAGCAGTAGTTTAACGCCCCAATTAATTTTTACCGGCGAAGCGGGTAGTACCGCTGGATTTGCGGTGGACATTGTGCCGGTTAACAGCAGTCGCCATACCCTCAACGCCGATGTCCATGCCGACATTGTGATTGGCGCTCCTAATTACCAACAAACGGTCACCTTTAACAGCCGTTTTCAAAATGTCAACGCTCCCAAGGATGCCATTAATGCTTGGCTGGCCACCACGCCTACCGTTCCCGATAACCAGAATATTACTGGCAGTAATGACCTGACCCTAACCACGGGTCGCGCCTACGTTTTGCTCGGACAGGGGGGCAATTTTGCCACCGGACTCACCCAAAGCGCTCTGGGGGCCAATAACGGTTTTATCTTGGATGGCTCTTCCATTTTTAACAGTGATGGGGATGCAGGCTATAGCGTTTCTGGCGCTGGGGATCTTAACGGTGATACCTACGAAGATTTGGCGATCGGCGCTCCGGCGGAAAGCAAAGGGGCTGGGAGTGTTTATGTGGTCGCGGGGCGCTCCAGTTTTGCTGACTACATTGATCAAGATCCCTTGTCGTTAGCCTGGGACAGTAACCTAATTCTCACGGCTCCAGAAGCCAGCGCCCATTTGGGTCGTTTGGTGGCAGATGCAGGCGATTTTAATGGCGATGGTGCTAATGATTTACTGATTGGTTCCCCGAATGCGGGCTACAGCGCCGGTCAAGCCCATATCCTGTTTGGCAATACCAGCAGTAGCAATAATCCCCTTTGGAGCAGCGCCACGGGCAACGCCTACAGCACCATTACCCCCCTGCAACCCGGCGCTACCCAAGGAACAGCTTTCTTTAACCAATTGGCTAGTGCCCCCGATCCGAGTTTTAATTACTTCACGTTGAATGGAACCAATCCCCAAGACTTAATGGTTCCGGCCACCGATGCGGTAGATGTCAATGGTGATGGCGTAGAGGATTTACTCGCCAGCGCCCTCGTTGGCAATCAAGTGGGCATTTTATTTGGCCATCCTTGGCTGGCGGACGAAGGCAGCTTGAAAATTAAAGACCTGACATCCAATCAGGGATTGATTATTCCGGGCGCAATTGACAACCCCACCGCCGCTCCACAGGTGATTTTACTGGGGGATTTAAACGGTGATGGCTATAGTGAAACCTTGGTCAACAATACCCCCACCGCTAGTACTCTTGTCTTTGGGGGCGGCACCCAAGCACTTCTCGATGACAGTCTGGTTACTCGTGAATTGACCTTAACCCAAGCGGTTTCTACCCAGTACACCGCCGTGGGGGATGTCAATGGGGATGGTTTGCAAGATGTTGTGGCAGAAACGAGCAATTCTGCCCTAAATTTGAATGGCATTAACAATTATGCTCAAATTCCCAATATCGAAGCGATTAACTTTGATACGAATGACAACTTTACTGTAGAAGCGTGGATTTGGATCGATACCCAACAGCCAGATACCCAAGAGGGGGACAATGACATCATTGAAAAATGGTCAGAGCAAGGGGGATATCCGTTTGTTATTCGCTATCAGAGAAGCGCTGGAGAAATTCTTGTCGCTCGTTTTGATGGCACAAATAATCCTGCCATAAGCGCAAAAATTGGAACTAACCAGTTCTACCATGTCGCCTTTGTTAAAGACGGTAAAAATTTATACCTTTATTTGGATGGCGAACTTGCGGCTTCCGCAACTGATACCACCACCAACAGCACTCAAAATAACTCTCCTCTATTTTTAGGCAGAAGGGGTGCGAGTGATCGCCCTAACTATTTTGCTGGGCAGATCGATAATCTCCGTATCTGGAATGTGGCCCGTACCCAAGCCGAAATTCAGGCCAATCTCAACCAAACCATTGACAAGCCTCTAACCCAAACCAATTTAGTCGGGGATTACACCTTTGATAATGGAACGGTAGATGACAGTAGCCAAAAAGGAAATAACGGCGCTCTGGAAGCGGGAGCAACGATTACAATGGTTTCAGCCATCACGAGTTTATTGTTGGGGAATGAGACGTTAGGAACCCAAGAAACGTTAGATATTTCCACGTTACCGTCCTTCTCTCTATCCTCATTATCTGGGTCAATTACAAACATTGTGCCGGGATTAGATCCCAATGGCGATGGATTTAACGACTGGTTGATACAGACAACGGAAGCACTTTACTGGGTTGTGGGTAATGCCGAGGGAACGATCGCCGATCCGGTGGCGTTAGATTTGAGTAATGCCCCCCTAACGTTCACAGAATTTTTAGGTATTACGGCGATCGCCGACACCAACAATGATGGTTACAGCGACTTGATTGGCATTAACGCTAGCAGCACCCCTGAACTAAGAATTCCCTATGTCATTTATGGTTCGGCTAATTTTGGTCAAACAGACACTGCTCTCACCTATGGGCAATTACCGACCGTTAATTTATCTTTATCACCCCAATTGGATGTCTTAGACATTGGCGATGTTAATGGGGATGGCAAGGGCGATTTTGTGGTGATTGGCTCAGGGATTGAGGACAATCTTTTTTATCTTGCCATTAGTGGCAGTGGAGAAACAAATTACACTTACGCCTCGCTAGAAGGTGAAAACATTGCTGACACCAATCCTTTGCAGTTAATCGGCAATGGAGATATTAATGGGGATGGCTTTGATGATGTCATTGTCGGACAACCCAGTGCATCCAAAGTCTATGTCGTTTTTGGCAGTCCTAACTGGAAAAATGTAGGACAGACTGATTTTATTTTCCTTCCCAGCCTCACCACATCAGCCACAACAACCGTTACTGCTGATGGTTTACCCCTATTCGGACTAACCATCGAAGGGCTGGCCAACTCCCAAGCTGGCTTAACCCTCGGTGGCGGTGAGGATGTGAATGGCGATGGGTTTGCCGATTTTGCCATTGGCGCACCGGGTGTGGATAACCTTAGCTATGTGCTGTTTGGCGGTGATTTCCTCGCAACATTGAGCCAAGGGGGAACGATCGCCAACGATGTTTTGGAGGGAACAGCAACGGGAGATAAAATTATCGGGAGCAATGGCGCAGATTTTTTGGACGGCCGAGGAGGGTTTGATGTCCTTGTGGGTGGCTCCGGTAATGATGTCCTTGCCATTGGCGATACCGATTTTCGACGAGTTGATGGGGGCAGTGGGCGCGACACTCTTAAGCTGGCAGGAGCGCTCAATCAAGTCTGGGATTTAACCGAGCTAAGCAGTGGTTTGCGACTCCAAAATCTAGAAGTTATTGACATGACCGGCTATGGCGAAAATACGTTAACCCTCAATGCCTTAACGGTTCTGAATTTATCTACCACCAGTAACAGCCTCTTTGTGGATGCAGATTCTGGCGCAAATGGTTTTACCGACACTCTATTCTTAGCGAGTGACTTTACCAACCAAGGAACCGTATCTGGTAATGGCGTTACCTACGATAAATATACGTCGGCAGAAGCGTCTATTTATGTCACACCCGGAGTTCGGGTTATCTCTCTGGACACACTAACAGTTGTCACCACCAACGATGATATTGGTTCCGTCGAGGTCGCCATTACAAGCTTGACTGCGCCAGAAGAAAATTCCGTCGCCGTCTTCGACGCAACCCCCCGCATTTTTGTCTCTGAAGGGGTGGTTTCTGAAAGCGAATCAGAGGCTAAGTTCACAGTTACCCGAACTGGTGACATTAGTGAAGGCTTAACCCTAAATTACACGACTCTCGATGGTACTGCTGATGCGGGCACCCATTTTATCCCTCGCTCCGGCAAACTGATTTTTGGGCCGGGGGTCGAAACCCTCTCTGTGGATATTCCCCTGATTGATGACATTATTCTACGGCAGTCCAATCGCAACTTTGACTTACGAATCCTGGAATCCTTTAGCCAGGGAGGCGACTTTAGCCAACCGATCGCCGCTGGAGAGGGGGACGATGTGGTTCAGGTGAGCGCTCAAGATTCTTATATTTTGGGAGAAGGCGGGAATGATCGCCTTTTCGGCGGTTCCAGTAACGACCAATTGCTAGGCGGGAGTGGCGATGATTTTCTCAGCGGAAATCGAGGCAGTGATCAACTAACCGGCGGGCTTGGCAACGACACCTTTGTGTTCACGGCTTTACACGACGCGGGCGACCTCATTTTTGACTTTGAAGTCGGCGTTGATTTAATCGATCTCAGTCAACTACTCGACACGCTCAATTATGGAGGCAGTGACCCGATCGCCGATGGTTATGTCCAGTTTGGTGCCGCTGGGGAAACCCATTCCCAACTGTTTATCGATCCTGACGGGAGTTTGGGAGCAGCCAGTCGTCGGGCCTTTGCATTTCTATTCGATGTGGATGTTGGGGGCCTGAGTGATGCCACTAATTTTTGCTTTTAGGGACTGAATCCCCCCTATGTCTCCCTTGCCACCTTTCTCAACCTTGTCCATCTTTTATCAATCCTGCTCATTGATTATGAACATGAAATTCTTAACCTTTACCACTAGCGCCATTTTCTCGGCGATCGGGCTGACTCTCACCGCCTTTCCAGCCCAGGCGGCGATTATTCATTATGAATTTTCTGTCTTGATCGAGAGTGGCTCCCTCGTTGGGCAAACCTTTGATGGCACTTTTCGTTATGACGATGCCGACGTGGCAGGATCACCCCAGGCGACGGCGACGGTAACGGGTTTTGATTTCGATTTTAATGGCGCTAACTATTGTTACGGTAATCTTTGTAACGGCAGTATTGGGGAAACCATAATGACTGCGCCCGTCGCCTATTTTGCCGTTTTCGACCCCAGCGCCTTTGTGGGACTCAACGGCAGTTACATTAATGGCGATTTTTCGTTTGACTTTAACAATGCCTTTGTCAGTCCCGATGATTCTAGTTTTGACTATAGTCTTTCCGCCTTACCCAACGACTCAGGCGTTGGCAAACCCTCTTATTCCGCTGTTCCTGAACCTTTTACACTGTTAGGCGCTGTCTCAGCCCTTTTTTGGGGGGCGACGTTTAAGCGTAAAGTCGGACACAAGGGAAGTGGTCAAAAATTGTCTTAGGAGATTAGTGCAAAATCAATCATAAGCTTTACGATTTTATCCTAAGCTTCCTTAGATTCTTCGTCTAACAGTTATTTTATTTTCAGTTGTTTACCAACACTTTTGTTTATCATGCTCAACAAAATTCTGTCCCTGCAATATTTATCTAGCCTGATGACCAAGAAAGCACTGATTTCTCCTATTTGTCAGTTGATGGTCATACCGACCACCCTATTACTAGGGGCACTGCCCGCAGTGGCTGGCTCAATTGGGTTGCCCCTTCCTACCATTACTGAATTAGCCAAAGATGCTTGGATTTACGGTTTTGCCCCAGTGACCGTTGCCGAAAAGGAGTTTAATCAAACGATTCCGACTGCTGATGCCGTTTATGCTCCGATCAATAAATTATTCATCGATACGGCTACCCCACTCCCCGATAATCAACTTTGGGTATCTCCGAATGTCAATGTTGTCTATGCTTCCTCCCATATTGACTTAACGAATCAACCCCTTATTCTCTTTAACCCAGACCGGAGTACAACCCCCTTTGCTGATCAATACTTTGTTTGGCAATTTATGGATGCTTACACCAATGACTATGACTATGTTGGAAGTCGTACCACTGGGCAGGGGGAAGGGACTTATGCCATTGTTGGGCCAAATTTCAACGGAACGATTCCTTTTCCTATCACGAAAACCATCACATCACCCACCAATTCTGGTTGGATTGTCGGACGATTTGAAGTGACGCCTAACTCTACCTCAGATCGCAATGAGGTTGTAAACTTGATTCAAAAAAACGTTTTTCTAACGCTTAATGAATATCAATCATTTATTATTGACGGAAATGACCCAGATTATAAAAATCCAATCATTACAAAACCTGGCATCGAGTTTCCAGAATTAAATGTTGAAGGTCTAGAGTTTTTCAATGTTCTGAATCGTTGGTTAGTCAAAAATCCTCCCCCGGCTCTAGACAATCCAATTTTAGGGCAAATTGCTCAAATTGGTATTAGCCCGGTCGAAAGTGAACAAATCGAATTTGATGATCAATTTATTATCAATAATCTCGATGAAGCGGCCGCTCTGCTCTTGGGAATTAAAGAGGCAGAAGAAATCGCCGCTATCAAAACCATTGAGCCAGACCAAGCCTATTGTGTTGGCAGTGATGTTTCTTTTGATAACTGTTCTGAGGATCAGAAATTATTAATTAATGATGTCCACAATGGTTGGTTTTATTCTTTGGGAACTCCTTTTGGTAACTTTGAGGATGAGTATCTACCCCGAACCTTATTAGCTCGTGGTGGCTTAGGAGGAAATGTAGTTGAGGAAGCAGTTTATCCCGTTCGTTTTTTCGATGAAAACGATCAACTCTTATCTCCAACTAAGCAATATACGTTTACGTTTGAAGCGGGGTTTGATCCAGTGAATGATCCTGGTTTCTGGTCAATCACAATGTACGACTTAGAAACTGGCGAAATCGTTGCCAATCCCTTGGATCGTTATACTATCGGTAGTCAAAATGACTTAATTCCTAATCAGGATGGGTCGATTACGATTTATATTCAGCGGGATAATCCCGGTGGCGATCAAACTAACAACTGGTTGCCCACAGCAGTATCAGGGAATGATCCTTTCTATCTTCTATTTCGTGCCTACAACCCCAAGGAAGGATTTTATACGCCTGTTTCTCTCATCCAAGACACGGAAATTCCTTTGCCGAATATCCAGACAGAACCAGTTCCCGAACCTTTAACTCTTCTGGGAACTACCACAGCAATTATTTTTGGGGCATCATTTAAGCAACGTCTAAATAGAAAGAATAAGTAGCCTGACGGCAACGCTTTACTCAATGACCGAGATATGAAAACCGATCCCCAAAATCATTCCTCAACGTTAGAGCAACCCCTCAGAATCGTAAATACTGATAGTTTTGCGGCAATTCTGACCCAGTTGGGGATTTCTCTCGTTGTTTCCACCTATCAAGCTGGCAAATTGATTGTTATGGGGGCTGAGAATGAGATGAGCGTTAACACCCATTTTCGTCGTCTAAAAAAATCCCCCCGAAGGTAAACATGAAGCCTGTTTCTTGCTTCGAAATATGCACATCACAGGAGATATTGACATTCATGAAACGGTCGCCCCAAATACGTGACAGCCTAGATCCCCAAAGTAATGAATTGGTTTGTGTAGCCCAAGTGCTGGGTTTTACGAGGGGTCTAGATTTCTATGACCATAAGGATCTCCCAAGTATTTCCGCAGGTAGGGAGAAAAAACTTCATAAATTAAGGTCAGAGGTTTACCGGCGTGCCAGAACAAATAATGGCGCCCCCAAAAGGGGCCAGTTTCTTGAAAGGCAGTTTCTAAAGCGGGCTGGTTTCCATAGTACAGACCCTGCACATCCCGATAGAGTTCGCTGTGGAGGCGGGACAAACTTTCCCAAATGGGCAAACTGCGATTTTCTAAATACTCGTCCACATGGCTGGCGTCCCACCAAGAGACGGCGTAGGCTAATCGCTGGCCCGAAGCGGTTCTTAACCAGACCTGGCGCCGGAGCCAGGGACGGGGCACAGCTTCGATTTGGCCCGGCGCCGCCGGATCGGCTTTTTCAACTAAGGACATGTCTAACACATCCACCTCGGTTTTTTCCCCCGTCAGTAGTTGCAAGTGGCGGGTGGGAGAGCCGTCTCCGAGGATTAGCATCTGCCAAGCCGGAGCGAGTTGCCGGTGGGGCAAACCAGTTTTCACCGTCTGTTGGTCTCCTTGCCACAGCAATTCTAGGCTATGCCAGGAAGAAGCCAGCACCGTTGGGGAAGAGTGTATCAAAGTGAAGTTACAAAAATTTACGTCTTTTTTAAGATAGCAAACCCAAGACGGTTAGCGATCCGGCAGGAGGCCGCAGACCTGCAACCGTTGCGCCAGCGCCGGAAA
>NZ_JAYKGW010000110.1:0-28889 GCF_035285525.1 Okeania sp.
AACAGTTGGCAAATAGGGAGATTTTTCGTCAATTTCTATAATTTTTATTTTTTCTGTCATTTTTTATCCTTTTTTAAATCACTTAAATCAATCTAATTATTAAAAGCTTTTCTAGGTAGAAAACCTAGAGTTTTTCTATTAGCATCACCAAACTCAATAACAGTTGGCAAATAGGGAGATTTTTCGTCAATTTCTGTAATTTTTATTTTTTCTGTCATTTTTTATCCTTTTTTAGATCGCTTAACAAGACTTATATATTCAATAGAATTAAAATCTCTATTAGCCATATTACTATTTATTCAATAATTCTATACTTTAGATATTTTAGTTAATTGGTATGGCATTATAAACTAATCGTGGAAACAATTCAATAGTTTTAAAACAGAGTAATCTTAAATTGTTAATACAATAAATAAAATCTAGGTTAAAATATAGTTATGAGCAAATTTAAACAAAGTGAATTTGAACAATAATTAAATAGCAATGAGTAAAACTTTATACTTATAAACAAGTGTTATTGGCTATTTAACTGCCAGACCAAGCCAAAATCTAATTGTTACTGCTAATATGGCAGTAACCAGAGAATGGTGGGACACTTGCCAAAGCAATTTTGAAATATATTTCTCTGAAGTAGTAATCAATGAAACAGGGAGAGGGGAAGCATAAATGGCTCAAAAGAGAATAGAAATGATTAAAGATTTTCCCGTACTATTTGCCAATGAAACTGTCACAGACTTGGCTGAACAGTTTCTCCAACAAACCAATCTTCCCCCTAAAGCTAGTAATGATACATTGCATATTGCTATAGCAACTGTTTATGGTTTAGAATATCTTTTAACATGGAATTGTCGTCATATTGCTAATGCTAATATTCAGAGAAAATTATCTGAAATTAGCACTAACTTTGGCTATGAATTACCAATATTTTGTACACCTTATCAATTAGCACGAAAAAACTATGATGTTACCTGATGAAATTTTAGAAGAAATTTACAAAATTCGAGAAGAACACGCCAAAGCTTTTAACTACGATCCAGAATTAATATTCGCTGACTGGTTAGAAAAACGAGAGGAATTTGAGCAAGAATGGAAAGGGAAAATAATTAAAAATCCTTTGAAAAAAAGAAAAGAAAGTATTTCTGAAGGGCGGGTATAATTTTCAAATAGAGTAGGGGCGATTCGCGAATCGCCCCTACAGGGTTATTATTTTTTTAATGAGGTTTATTCTTCATTTATTCTACTGAAAAACTAACTGTTTAATAATAATTAAAATTTCACTTCAAGAATGAGTAAGTTAATAGCTTTTGGATGGTATGGAGGAAAATTTAATCATCTTGATTGGTTACTACCACTGTTGCCAGAAACACAACATTACTGTGAACCTTTTGGTGGTTCGGCAGCAGTTTTATTGAATAGAAAACCCTCTGCTGTGGAAACCTATAACGATCTAGATGGAGAAGTTGTTAACTTTTTTAGAATGTTACGGGACTCTCAAGAAGAACTAATTCAAAAGATCGCTCTTACTCCTTTTTCTAGAGAAGAATTTAAAATAGCGTTGACACCACCTACAGAAAAAATTTCTGATTTAGAACGTGCGCGTCGCTTTTTTGTCCGAGCCAGACAAGTCAGAACAGGATTAGCTCAAACTGCGAGTGTAGGACGTTGGGCACATTGTAAACTGACAACCAGAGCAGGAATGGCAGGTGCTGTTTCCCGTTGGTTAGGTAGTGTAGAAGGATTATCAGAAATTGTGCAAAGGTTACTGCGGGTGCAAATTGAAAATTCTCCAGCTATTGAGGTTATTAAACGTTTTGATAGTGAAGAAACACTTTTTTATTGCGATCCACCCTATCCCCACGACTCGCGGACCGATAAAAAAGCTTACGGATATGAAATGACCGATGACGAACACAGAAAATTAGCTGAAGTGCTGCATAGTGTTGAAGGTAAAGTTGCCATTTCTGGATATCATTGTCAATTGTTTGATACACTCTATCAAGATTGGTATTGTATTAATGCTCCAGCAAAAAAAGCTCATTCGACTAATACTCGTAGTGACGGAAAAAAGCAAAACCGGGTTGAAGTTTTGTGGGTAAATTATCAATTATCAGAACAGGAGATTAAATGTCAGAACCACAAGAAATCCTTGAAACCATCTATCGACGGGCAACAACTGACATTACCCGGTTTTTTATAGATGACAACGAAATGAGTCAACAAGTAGAATATATTGCCCGAAATCTCAAAAACCGTGCTGGAGTAAGATTATTGATGTCTTGCTTACTGGCAAAAATTCATAAACCAGAACTAGATGTGAGAAAACCTTACACGGAGATAGGTAGTAATGATGCTTTTTCAGGACGTACTTATGATGAGCAATATATTACTCCTTTTATTAGTAAGTATAATTTGCCTTGTAATAATACAACAGCTTTTCTTACACCTGCTCTACGAAACCGTAACAATACTTTGACAAAAGACTTTAATCTTGTTGGCCGTCCACCACAACTTTATCGTGCTATTCTCAATTTATTGGATGATGTTTATAATAACCGTGTTTTACCTTTTGACCTTTTAACAGAAACTGTTCGTTGGTTGATTATTCTGAGAAATGAAAGACAGCAACGCCTAGAATCATTGATTCAAACACTAAATACTACTAGAGATGATACACTGCTCTTGTCTTGTGAAGATATAGTTAATCTAATCGAAAAACATTTGAGTTTAAAAGGAACAAGTCGTCTTCCAGTCTTAATAGTAGCTGCTGCATATAAAGTAGCTGAAAAATACCTAAAAGAAAGGATACTTTCTCTTCATTCTCATAATGCTGCGGATATTCAAACAGGTGCATTAGGAGATGTAGAAATTACATTAATGGATAATGATGAGGTTGTAACTTGTTATGAAATAAAAAATAAATCTGTTACTAATAATGACATAGATAGAGCATTACAAAAATTATCTTTAGCTAATAAAAAAATAGATAACTATATCTTTATTACTACTGAAAAAATTAATCCACAAGTTCAAGAATATGCCAGCTATTTATACTTAAATACTGGAGGAATAGAATTTGTTATTCTGGATTGTATTTCATTTATTAGACATTTTCTCCATTTATTTTATAGGTTAAGAAATAATTTTTTAGAAGTGTATCAAGAACTAATTCTTGCAGAACCAGAAAGTTCAGTTAGTCAACCATTGAAAGAAGCTTTTTTAGCAATGCGTCAAGCTGTTGAAGTTAGTATGGAGGATTCCTAATTTATACTATAGCGCTTTCCAGTGTTATTGAGCAAAACTTTTGAAACTTGGTATAATCTCAATAATTTTATCTGCTGGAACATTACCAAGCTCTCTAGGCTCTAACTTATGTAAACCACCTCCATAAACTCGGCCTTCACTTATCAATATATCTAACGAAATTTGATTCAAAATCTGCCAAACTTTCCTGAGTATATTCGGCTTTTTATTAAAAATATCCTCTAGCTCAAATTTCGGATACAAAATCAAATAAACATTTGTCGCTGTTGCCTGAGAATGATTCAAAATAAATCTAAATGGTGTTTTTTTGAGTCTATTTTGACGCCCCATATAAGTACAAACTAACGCTGATGATTTACGATATTCCTGTTGATACCATAATCGCCTATGTTTACACAAATAACGATTACTAATTCCCTTTTTTATTCCCATCTGAAGATACTCCCAAAGTGAGGGATATTGAAATTGAATTTCATTCTTTGATATATCGCATGAAAGTAGAAATAACTGACGTTCTAAAATAGGATTACCTAAAGCATCAGCTTCAATTTCATCAACTGAAAAATATCGCGGACTAGGTAAAATAGGAGTTAAAAATTCTGGAGGAAGTTTATATTTCGATATTTGTTCTGGCGTTAAAATAAAAAAATCATTTGCCCCAGTTGCTAAACCACGTTTGATTGTAAATAATTCTGATAATTTTACTCCCTGACGCTCGATATTTATCTTGCTATTTAATTGAGAAATATTTGTCCATTTGTTAACATTTTTTAGTGCTTTAACAGATATAAATTGAGATTTATTGGGCTTAGTTAAGCTACCACTATATGTAAACTCAACTTGATGATTATCTGATGGAATTTTATTTCTAAACCAAACTACTGAAGAAGATACAAGAACATTTTTAAACTGCATATCTTTGGGATCAAAGGAATGAACTCGCAATAATGTTACTTGAGTTAATAAATAATCTCTAATTTGCTGTCCATAATTCACATCCATAAACCCACTAGGAATTAACCATGCAGCCAAACAATTTTTAGCCATCCAGCCATGAGATAGAAGTAGAAAATGACAATAAATTCCTGCTAATTTACTGAGCTTTATCCCAGTTATCTTTTTTGTTAAATTTTGCAATCTTAGCTTTTCATATTTAGTTAAATGATGATGTCTAATATAGGGAGGATTACAGATTATTAAATTAGCTTTAGCGGCATCAAATTCTGGTGGAATGCAAGTTGTAAAATCAGCAATATTTAATTTTAATCTTGTTTTATTCCAAAGCTGACTCGCTTCTTGACCACAGTGAGAATCTATTTCGTATCCAATAGCTTCATCAATCTCTGATATAGGAAATAAGTTTAATAGGGCAGAATAAAAAGCACCTGTTCCAAAAGCAGGATCGAGAAAACGAATTTTGTCTTTAGGTAAAAACTTTATACAATATTTAAGGATATCTTTTGCTAGTTCTGTTGGTGTAGCAAACTGACCAAGTTTATTTTTTTCAGCTTGAGTTTTAGCTGCATCAAGTTGGTTTTGTAATTTTATTCTGGCTAATTCTTGAGTTTGATTTACTATCATCATCTACACTCCAAATAGTTCTAAATCATCTATGCGATGTTCCCAGATCCAGTCTATACCTTCGGCAGCTTCATAGCCTAAATATCCACTATCAAAATAGCCACATAAAAATAAAATAAAATTGACACCTTTGCCGTAGGTATTTCTTAATTGATTAATTTTAATAGCTTCTTCTTTCCGTCTTTTATTTGTATTTGTATAATCGCCTGCTGATTTCGCTTCAATTAATATTGGAAACTCACCAACTTGAGAATTAAAAGGCATAATAATAGTATCAATAGGAATATTAATCTGTTTGCTACCTTTAGGTTGTTTTACTGATATATTCATCCGAAATGAAAAACTGCCTGGATTGAGTCGATCAAATTGTAAACCACTGCCAGTTTCAATATAAGAATAACCCCTATTTTCTAACCAATTTTTTATAGTAGAAAGTTGCCTTTTTTCTTGAGCATTACGAATAATAGGGTCAGCTATATTACCACATAAATGGTCAGCAACAATTGTCGCACCTCTACTAACTTCTATATCGGTTGGTTGTCTATCATTTTTGAGCCAAGGAAAGATATCTTTATCTAGCAATCTAATAATAATTAGACAAATTTTATCAAGCTCAGAATTAATTTGTTCTGGATTCATTCGTGGTGGTATTCTTAGTTTTTCTTCCATATTTTTAACAAGATTAGGTGGTACATCAGCAAGTCCAATGAGTCGGTCACGAGCAATAGGTGGTGCTGTTGCCATCCGTAATATAGGCAAAATAAATGGGTGTTGATACAGTATCTCCTGTGAGATATTTGTTAAATTAGCTGTCAACATTAATGTTGACTCAACCTTTTGAGTGGTACTAAGACGAGTTTCTTTGTATGTTATTGGGGCAAACTCAAGAAACCAATTATTGTAGAAATCTACTGACTGAGCAATATCTTTTTTCCACAGATGGGGTTTATCTGCATTTACTGGCATTACTAAAACTTTTAAGCTCCAAATAATAATTTTAATTACAAGCGGAATGGAAGTTGAAACAAAGTAGAGACGTTGCATACAACTTCCCTACAGATTTATCATTTTTAGGACTTACGCAAAGTCTAATAATTTGATTGTTTTATTCATATTTTTACCTTATAATAATTATAGCTATAAATTCATTTAATCCCATTCAATTTCTTTTCCATAAAGTATGGAATAATAAATTTCTGGTCTATTTTCAATATCTGAACTTATTCTTAAAGGATAACCATTTTCTATCTTCTCAAAAAAGAGAATAAACTCATTATCTTTTTGAAATAATTCTGCCTTGTAACCTTTTATTTTTACTTTTCCCTGCTTAAGTAAGTGAGCATCATTACTAGGTCTTTGTCGATCAACTTTGGGTTTTGGATACTTCTTTATCAGTTCTGAAGATGACCAATTATAGTAATTATTAAATGATAAGGGTATGTAATCATCAGCAGCATATCTAAGTTCTGAGGAAGTTGAACGAGGATCGGAAGCTATTTTTACATACATTCCCATACTAACTAGACTTTCAACAACTGGTTTAAAATCTCGATCGCCAGCAATTAAAACTGCATTAGTCATATTATTACGAATCGTGTGATTCATCATATCTACTGTTAATAAAACATCGACTTCTTTTTGACGTTTATTGTTTGGAGAACCTACTAAACTTCCTAACTTAACGTGATATCCTTCCAGAGAACGGATTTGATTAAAATCATCTTTTTGTTTAGATTTACGAGCTTTAAAATCTTCATCTTTCTCATTTTTATTCTGAATTTCATCAAGGCAGTCATAATAGAAAACTTTTTTAGCTTTAAAATGTTTTTTGACTGCAGAAAAGTCAATATTTCTCAACTCTACAACATCATTGTTGAACCATTTAGAAATAGCTTTTTTGTACTTGTCTCTCAAATAACCTCCATCAATAAATAAATACGTTATTTCTGGTGGTTCATTACTTATTATTTGTCAAAGAAGCTTTTTTAGCAATGCGTCAAGCTGTTGAAGTTAGTACGGAGGATTCCTAAATTATCAGGACTTACACACGCATATCAAATCATACATCAGTTGTAGGGTTTAACGGCCTTCTGCGTAAGTCCTGATACTATAGAACTAATTGTTTAATAATAATTAAAGTCTAACTTAAAGAATGAGTAAATTAATAGCTTGTGGATGGTATAGAGGAAAATTTAATCATCTTGATTGGTTATTGCCACACTTTGTTGTAGTTTATATATTTGACTCTGAAAACTTTTTATAAAACTTTTGTAGAGACTTTCCCAAGAAAGTCTCTACATTTTCTTTTCCAGATTATAATATTAAATCTGGTTCAAAAACATCACAATCAATAAACCAAAATAATGATTATGAACTAACTGAATCTATATTAGGACTTACCCACGCGAAACCCGGTTTCGCTGGATAAATCCTTGTTTTGAGCAATAGACATCTACGAGAAACCGGGTTTCTAGGTTCTCCTGCGTAAGTCCTGTATATAGAATCAAGCAGATTTTTGATAGTTAGTTTTTTGAGCAAACTTGTCCATAAATTCGATTAGATGTTGAACTGCATCTAAAGTGACAGCATTATAAAGACTGACACGACATCCTCCCTTAGTACGATGTCCTGCTACACCAACAAGTCCAGATGCAAACGCTTCCTGAATAAACTCTTGTTCCAAGCTTCTTGTCGGCAATGTAAAAACTACATTCATCATCGATCGCGACTCAACTTCGACAGGACAATTAAATAAAGGTGTCGCATCAATAAAATCATAGAGAGCAGAAGATTTTTGCCAATTAATCTTCTCCATTGCTTCCACACCACCAATATCTTCCTCTATCCAGCGCAAAATATGCCACATCATATAGATAGAAAAACAGGGAGGTGTATGATAGTTAGACTTGCGTTCGATATGGGTACGATAGTCTAAAAGTTCTGGTATATCGTCCGGACTATTTGCCAAAATACTCTTTCGGATCACAACCGCAGTCACCCCTGAAAGTCCGACATTTTTCTGAGCGTGTGCATATATACAAGCACAGGGAGAAGGATCGATCGCCTTACTCAAAAAGTCAGAACTCATATCAGCAACTATGGGAATTGGAACTTCAGGGAAGTCCTTAAATTGAGTTCCGACAACAGTATTATTAGTGCAAAGATGTAAATATTTAGCACCAGAGCGTGTTTGAATACTGTCAGAGCTAGGCACATAAGTATGGTCGTGATCGCCTGATTCAGCAATAATCTTTAAATCTCGACCCAAACTTTTAGCTGCTTTAATAGCTTTTTCCGCCCAATATCCGGTATCAATATAATCTATCTTATCTCCGGGATGAGATAAATTCATTGGGACCATCAGAAATTGTAGCGAACCTCCCCCTTGAAGAAATATCACTTCAAAGTCATCGGGCAAATTCATCATTCTCTTAATTCGAGCAGCACTGTCATCAATAATATGCTGAATCTCATCTGTGCGATGGCTTAATTCCATCACACTCATACCTGTATTATTGTAGTTAAACCATTCCGAGTGAACTCGCTCCAGCACAGGTAAAGGTAAGGCACCAGGACCTGCATAAAAATTGTCAACTCTATCTTTTCTATGTTTCATTGAGGTTTCTGTGCAGTAATTATATTTAGCTGTGTAGGTAAAAGAATTTGTTTGTGATTCTCAAAACCAACATTGGTCAACCAAGAAACAACTTCTTCACCCGTAAAATCTCCAGCTCGAGGACTGAAAGCAATTTTCACATACATATCCATCATCGTGTCTAAGAAATGCTTTTCCTTGTTTTCCCCTATCTGGGTAAAATCTTGCACAATAACCAGTCCTCCTGGTTGTAATACCTCAAAAGCACGAGCACAGATTTTACGGTTTTCCTCTTCATTAGTAACAACGAATACTCCCGAAATCAGAACGACATCATAATCTGTATCTAATTCTATAGTGTGAAAATTTCCCTCTTTGAGAATGACACGATCGCTCACCTTCTTTTCTTCTACTTGCTTTTGAGCCAACTCTAAAGGTTCTTTTGCATCCAAAAGGCAGACTTGAAGATTAGGATAAGCTTGGCAAAGTGGTATGCTATAACTACCCATACCACCGCCTACATCAAGTAATTTCTTTCGTCCTGTCAAATCTGTATTTTGAATCAGATTGTTTATTTGACCAGACTCTGCACGGTTATGTTGTCCGTAGATATAGTCTCTCCAGTAAGTCGGAGCATCTACAAAACCATTCTCAAAGGGTAGTTCTGTTCGCCCTTCTATAATCAATTGGTCTAACTTTCCCCAAGTTGACCAATAATTTGTGATGTGTAGTGCCAAGTCACCCAGATAATCAACTTTACCTGGTATCAGACGATCTGATGTATCTTGAGTGTTTTTGTACTCATTCCCATTTTTTTCTAGGAAACCCAAAACTACACAAGCTTCTAAAAAAGCGCGGGTAAATTTGGGGTCGCTATTGAAATATTTGATAATAAATTCATCGGAACAAGGTTGCTTTTCTTCCAGGAGTGAAAAGATTCCTAATTTTATTCCTGCCCTAAGAACAGCAGTATTCCAAAATTGATAAATTGTCTCGTAAGCAATGCTCATTATTTTCGTTACTTTATTAACGTCACACAGTAATATTTTGTAGAGACCCTGTATTTAACATCTCTACTACTGCAACCAGATACTTGGCCACTATAAATTTAGAGGTAAAATTTAATAATGCCAAATTTCTAAAGATGGAAGTATACCCCTACTATTAGTCTTAAACAAAAAGGTTTAATCCTCTTGCTGGAACCAACTTTATTTTTAGGACATTTCACATCATATAACGAATAAAAAATATAGGCAAATTAAAAATTTTTTGTATATAAAACACTATTAGTTTTCTAGACAATGGATGATACAAAGAAATAAGTCTAAAATTCTGAATATACTAACAAAAAAATCTAAAATCTAATGGTTGAAGCAAAATCCTATAAAGACACTGTAAACCTGCCCCAAACCAACTTTAATATGAGGGCAAACTCAGTCACCCGCGAACCAGAACTCCAAAAGTTTTGGGCAGAATCACAAATCTATGAACGTCTCTCAGAAACTAACCCAGGGGAAATCTTCACCCTACATGATGGCCCACCTTATGCTAATGGCAACCTACATATTGGCCATGCCATGAATAAAATCCTCAAAGATATTATCAATCGCTATCAAATTCTCCAAGGGCGAAAAGTACGTTATGTTCCTGGTTGGGACTGCCACGGTTTACCCATCGAATTAAAAGTTATTCAAAATCTGAAATCAGCAGAAAGGGCAAAACTCACACCTATCGAACTGCGTCGCAAAGCTAGAGATTTTGCTCTGGAAACTATAGACAAACAACGGGAGTCATTCAAACGTTATGGAGTTTGGGGAGACTGGGAAACTCCCTACATGACTCTTTCTCCAGAATATGAAGCTGCTCAAATTGGGGTTTTTGGCAAAATGGTTTTGGAAGGCTACATTTATCGTGGTCTCAAACCTGTACATTGGAGTCCGAGTTCTCAAACTGCTCTCGCGGAAGCAGAACTGGAATATCCTGAAGGGCACAAATCTCCCAGTATCTACGCTGCTTTTAAAATTACGAAACTAACGGAAGCAGTTGCAGAGTCTCTCACACCTTATCTGGAAAAACTCTGGGTTGCGATCTGGACGACGACACCTTGGACGATACCTGGTAACTTGGCAGTCAGCGTTAACCCCGACTTGGATTATGCTATTGTTGAACCTGATGCTGACTATCCGATGGGAAAAAACAAATTATTTATAGTTGCAGCGGAAGCAGTGGAACGTTTGTCGGCAACTCTCAATACAACGTTAACTCCTGTAGCAACGGTCAAAGGTAAAGACTTAGAAAACTGCACTTACCAACATCCACTGTTTGAGCGGGAAAGTAAAATAGTTATTGGTGGCGACTACGTTACTACTGACTCAGGTACAGGTTTAGTTCACACCGCTCCCGGTCACGGTCAGGAAGACTATATTGTAGGGCAACGTTATGGTTTACCAATTTTGTCACCTGTAGATGGCAATGGAAAATTTACTGCGGAAGCGGGAGAGTTTGCCGGGTTAAAGGTACTTGATGAAGGCAATGCTGCCATCATTGAAGCACTGCAAAATGTTCATTCTCTCTTGAAAGAGGAACCCTACGAACACAAATATCCTTACGATTGGCGTACCAAAAAACCGACTATTTTCCGAGCAACCGAACAATGGTTTGCTTCTGTGGAAGGTTTCCGGAATGAAGCACTTAAGGCGATCGCTAATGTTAACTGGATACCTGCTCAAGGAGAAAACCGGATTACTCCAATGGTAAGCGATCGCTCTGATTGGTGTATTTCTCGACAAAGAAGTTGGGGTGTTCCTATTCCTGTTTTTTATAACGAGGAAACTGGGGAACCTTTGATGACTGAGGAAACGATCGCTCATGTGCAAAAAATTGTTGCGGAAAAAGGTTCTGATGCTTGGTGGGAAATGTCGGTAGCGGAACTTTTACCGGAAACCTATCGCCAAGATGCTGATAAGTACCGCAAAGGTATGGATACAATGGATGTTTGGTTTGATTCTGGTTCATCTTGGGCAGCGGTTGCTCAACAACGGGAAGGTTTGAAATATCCGGTTGATATATATTTGGAAGGTTCGGATCAACATCGCGGTTGGTTTCAGTCAAGTTTGTTGACGAGTATTGCGACTAATGGTGTTGCACCATATAAAACTGTTTTGACTCATGGTTTTGTGCTGGATGAAAACGGTCGCAAAATGAGTAAGTCTCTAGGAAATGTGGTAGATCCGGCAATAGTTATCGAAGGCGGTAAAAATCAAAAACAAGAACCTCCTTATGGTGCAGATATTTTGCGTTTGTGGGTTTCTTCGGTTGACTATTCTTCTGATGTTCCCCTGGGTAAAAATATTCTCAAGCAAACAGCAGATATTTATCGCAAAATTAGAAACACGGCGCGATTTTTATTAGGAAATATCCATGATTTCGATCCAGAAAAAGATGCTGTTGCTTATGAAGAAATGCCAGAGTTAGACCGTTATATGTTGCATCGAATGACAGAGGTATTTGCTGAAATCAAGGATGGTTTTGAAAAGTTTCAATATTTCCGCTTTTTTCAAACAATTCAAAATTTCTGTGTGGTAGATTTATCTAATTTTTATTTAGATATTGCTAAAGACAGACTTTATATTAGTGCAACGGATGCTTTCAGACGTCGTAGTTGTCAAACAGTTTTAGCTGTCGCTGTGGAAAACTTGGCAAAAGCCATCGCTCCAATTTTACCTCATACAGCAGAAGATATTTGGCAAAATCTTCCGTATCCGACTCCCTACAAATCTGTATTTGAGTCTGGATGGATAAAATTAGACGAAAAATGGCATAATCCAGAATTAATTAACTTATGGGAAAAAGTACGAGAAATTCGCACTGAAGTCAACAAAGTATTAGAAAAAGCCAGAGCAGAAAAAGCTATTGGTGCGCCTCTAGAAGCAAAAGTATTATTGTTTATAAAAGATGCGGAATTACGGGAAAAAATGTCAATTTTTAACCCTAAAGCAGAAACAGAAACCTTACCTGAAACAGCAAAAGATATTAAAGCAATGATGCCGGGAAATGGAGTAGATGAATTACGTTATTTGTTTATTACTTCTCAAGTAGAAATATTAGAAAATCCAGAAACTTTAACTGATTTAGAATATAAATCTATATCAGATTCTTTAGGAATAGGAGTAGTTAAAGCAGATGGTCATAAATGCGATCGCTGTTGGAATTATTCTACTCATATTGGTGTTTTCTCAGAAGACCCCACAATTTGTGAACGTTGTGTTATTGCTTTAGCAGGAGAATTTTAACTGGAGAGCTAGAGCTAGACACGGATTCGGGCACGGATAAACGGATTAATTAATAGAGTTGTTGGGAACTCAGCCCAAAAAATCGCTAAAACCCTTATCAGTCAAGGTTGATAGTGATTTCAATTTTAAAGTCTTAAAAGCTTTATATAGTAAGCTTTTGAGCGTTTTAATTTTTTATTTCCAAACAACTCTAATGATTTGGTAGCATCCGTGTCTGGTTCTTTTCAATTTTAGGAAACTAACTGATAACTGATAACTGATAACTGATAACTGATCGGTAATAAACATCTCCAGAAAACAGGGAATAGGGAACAGGGAATAGGGAACAGAGAACAGGGAACAGGGAACAGGGAACAGGGGGTAATAATTGATAATTTATGGATAATAATTGATTCTATTTTTTATTTTTGGAGATGTCTAATAGTGTATTATATCATTTGTTTACCAAAAACAAAAAAATTAAAATAATTTCTAATAGTATCGTTTGTGTATAAAATCAAGGTGAAAATGGCAAAAAAGCTTGTGCCTTCAGCATAAGTGCCTTCTGCCTTCCTGCCACCAAAGTCTAATTATTCAACCGGACATGATATAATTTCCCTAAAAATTGTCCACCCTACAAATTTTTTATCTGGAAGTTATTCTATGTCTTACAGTCAGTTCAACACCATTAGCAGCGTTAAAACAGCTTTTAACTTAACAGTAGTTGAAGGCGATCGCTTTTTGCCAGAAGTTGAAGCGATCGCTCCTTCCCCTACCCTCTCTGACTATCTACAAGAAACCTTACCCATTGTCGCCACATCTGGCAGTGAAAAAGCACGTTCGGAAGGTATTATTTACCCAGTGCTTTTAGAAGTAAGACGAGCGTTAGACCGTAAAGTTAGTCTCTTTTCTGGGGAAGAATTTAATGTCGATCAGTCAGTTGGTTTAAATGGGGTCTGTGATTTTTTGCTAACTCGCTCGAAGCAAGTTATAGAAATTGAAGCACCAGCAGTTGTAGTGGTAGAAGCGAAGAAGACCGATATGAAAACAGGGTTTGGTCAATGTATGGCAGAGATGGTTGCTGCTCAACGGTTTAATGAAATGCAAAATTCTCCTATTCCTACAATCTATGGTAGTGTAAGTAATGGGATGCAATGGCAGTTTATGAAGTTAGTTGAATCATTTCTGACTATAGATCTTAATGTCTATTCTTTGCCACCAGTAGATCGAATTTTAGGCGATCTCGTGTGGATGACTGGAGAAAATTAAACGGAAAATTTCTACGTCTTGCTCTTTTCAATTTTAGGGAAGCTCCAGAAATTTTTAGGATATCCTCCAGAAAAAAATTCGTTTTAGTCAATCCTCTTCTTTACAGAATTTTGGAACTCTATGAAATACAGAGTAAATGGTGAAAAAAAATGTAGTGGGAGCATCTTGCCGGCCACGGGTGTACCTGAATACAACGGGAAGCGCTGTATTAAGAAGAGATAATTATTAATTGTTAATTATTAGTTATAAAAAACTTTCCTGTATACTATAACTATGTAAGATTATTATAATTTGTAATTATTAACTAACTATAATGAAAGAAATAATTAACGACATTTTAACTAACTTAAGTCAGATTAAACTACCAGCGCCATCATATTTTGATTCTCTAAAAACTTACACAGTTAAAAAAGTATCAGATGCCGATACCATTGATGTTATTGATAATGATTCTGATACAGAAATGACGATTCGTTTCGTTTATATTGATGCTCCAGAAACTTCCAAAGGATGGGGAGATTCACAAGTAGAAAAAATGAACCGTAAATATGAAAATCCCCTTTATCGTAGTCAATTTGAATGGGGAGAAAAAGGCACAGAAAGACTCAAAGAATTAGTTGAAAAAAGTAATAATCAAGTTAAACTTAAAATTACTGGAGAAGAAAAAAGACCAGGGCGATCGCCTCGTTTTTTTGGAGAAGTTTATTTATTAGATGGTACTTTTGTGCAACACCTTTTAGTACAAGAAGGTTTAGCTCGAATTTATTATGATTATATTAGTGAATGCCCAAGAGAAAACGCAATTATGTTATTTTTAGCTGAAGCTGATGCTCAAATAAATCAACGAGGAATATGGCAAGAACTCCAATCAGAATTTATCGCACCTTGGTTATTTCGTTCACTAAAAAACAAACAAAAAAAGTTTCTCAAAAATATTAGTAAAGAATTAGAAGAAGCTGAAATAGAAAGTCAATTCGAGTCTAAATTACAGCAGCAAAATAAAATTTTATCAACTCTTTTTGTAGACCTAAAAAATGGTATAATTACTCAACCTGAATTTGAGGATAAATGCAAAAAAGAACTGAATAATTTATTTGTATAATAATTAGTTTTTCAGTGTAACACAGGCATCTTGCCTGTGATAGATAAATGTACTATAGCCTCAAGAATAGGTAGGGCTTGCTGAATAAATATAAAAAGATTTATAAAGCAAGTTTTCAGCCTTTTTATATCTGGAAAAAGTACCTGTTTTTTGGCTCTTCGTAGTCAAAAAGGAGTGTATTTTTGGCAAGAGTATGTCAGAAAATCAAGGGACGATTATTCTGACTACCTCTTCTATAATCCCCCTGAATTCTGGATTGCAGGATTGCTGGATTCTGACTTCTATTCTTAACCACTCATACTTTTTCAGCAAACCCTAAGTATAATAAATATATTCAAAATTGAGGTAATCTTATGAACAACCTCCAAACCAAATTACCAATAGATGTCTGGCTAACAGCTACTTGGGATGAATACATTCAAACTGTTGAGAAACAAGAAAAAGCTAAATGTTATTATCACAATGGACAACTAAGAATTGAAATGGCTCCCCAAGGTTACGACCATTCTTACAATAACTTTTCTGTCGGAGCTGCTGTAGCTTTATTCAGTGGTATTAAAGCTATTCCTCTGGTAGGAGTTACTAACTGTTCTTTCCGAAAAATTGGTACAGCAGAAGTACAACCAGACTTGGCATTCTACATTGGTGAAAATGCAGAAATTATCCCCCCGGATACAACTATTATCGACCTAAATATTTATCCACCTCCCGATTTAATAATTGAAATTGCCAAAACATCTTTTTCTGATGATATTGGTAGTAAAAGAATGCTTTATGAAAAACTAAACTGTAGAGAATACTGGGTAGTAAATGTAGCTTATGCTCAACTAATTGCTTTTGAAATTGTTTCTGGTGGGAGTAGAGCGATCGACAAATCACAAGTTTTACCCCCATTACCTTTTAGCTTACTTGAAGAAGCATTGCGTCGGTGTCGAACAACAGGCCGGAGTCAGATATATGCTTGGTTAATTAGCCAAATTCAAAATATTTAATGATTGAAAAATTATAGTGCTTTTTGCAAAGAAACCCGGTTTCTTGAAGAAACCGGGTTTCTGGTTCCCCTGCACAAGTTTTATATCTTCAAAAATTATATAAACTTTGTATCTAGAAACATTCCATAGAACATCTCTACATTTATTTTGCAGAAAAATCCGTGACTCACACGGAAGAAACCCGGTTTCTCTGAGAAACCCGGTTTCTGGAACCAAAATCTTCTAGTAATTTACCCAAATGAAAACTGCTGTAAAAATTTTAATTTCCTACTCCTTCCAAAATACCTACTAAAACTTCACCCAAATCTTTTATATCGTCTGGTATTTTAAATAAATTAATATCTTGTATAATTTGTTTTTCGGTTTTATTTAACTTACCAAAACGCCACACATCTCCCATTGTTACTGCACCGTATAAAATATTATTTTCTTCCACTTCAGCTAATGCAATTAACTCTACAGCTAACTGAGTAAAACCTCTAGTTAAATCGTCATTTTTGGCTTCAATAACTAATAAATCATTTTGATGACGCAATAAATAATCCAAATTACCTTTTAACCAATCGTTAACTATCAAAGCATATTCAATTCTTAACTGACAATGACAAAAACGAACAATTTGTAACAAAATTGGAGAGACTAAAATTTCTCTTCTAGCAGTTTCATTACTTAAATTTACAAAAGGTAAAGTATCCTCTATGTTTTGCTGTATTTCTCATAAAACTTCTAATTTTTTTGTCGTCTTTGGTAAAGATAAACGAGATTTAACTAACGAATAATTTAACTCTGCTAAAATTTCATCAGCTTCATAAGGTAACTCAAAATAAGACCGAAAAGTATAAGATTTATCCTCCTGTAATATTTTGATTTTAGTCATTGCCAGACTCCATTAATATTAATTCTTATATATTGATATTTTGGGTGCATCTCAATTTTCCAATAAAGCCAAAAACTTACTACATTTTAGGGAAAAAGAAACAGGTAACAGGTAGAAGCTTCAGTAATAAATATCTTAGAACTTACGCAAAGAAACCCGGTTTCTCAGAGAAACCGGGTTTCTGGGTTTCTGGGTTCGCCAGCACTCGATAAACCCAGTTTCTGCGCGAACCCTAAAAAATATTAAACATTAACAGTCGATAACTTCGGCTTCAAACTCTGCAAAATACGTTCCGCCATCTGAGAAGGAGTCAAACCCAAATCAACCTTAGACTCATCAGGTTTAGCATGATCCACCAACTTATCAGGTACACCCAAACGTAACACAGGTACAAGCACATTATTATCCATCAATGCTTCCGTAACTGCTGAACCAAAACCACCCATCAGACAACCTTCTTCCATAGTCACAACCTGACCAATACGTTCCGCCAAAGGTAGAATTAACTCTGTATCCAAAGGCTTGACAAAACGAGCATTTACCACAGTAGCACTCACACCATGCTCGCCCAAAATTTCTGCTGTTTGCATAGCCGGATGTACCATAGCACCATAACCCAATATCAGCACATCATCACCATTCCGCAGAATTTCACCCTTACCAATAGGAATAGCTTCCCAACCTTCTTCCATCAGAGGTACACCATAACCATTACCACGAGGATAACGCATAGCGATCGCCCCATCCGTATATTCAATACCAGTCACCAACATCCGTTGTAACTCACCCTCATCTTTAGGAGCCATCACTACCATATTTGGGATACAACGTAAATAAGCAATATCATACATTCCCTGATGAGTCGGACCATCTGCACCCACAATACCAGCGCGGTCTAAACAGAAGAAAACAGGCAACTTCTGAATACAGATATCATGGATAATTTGGTCATAAGCTCGCTGCAAGAAAGTCGAGTAAATACCAACCACTGGCCGCATTCCCTCACAAGCTAAACCTGCTGCCAAAGTTACAGCGTGCTGTTCCGCAATACCAACATCTATATATTGTTTTGGCAATTTAGCATGAAGTTTATCTAAACCCGTACCAGTTGCCATCGCAGCAGTAATACCAATAATTTTGGGATTGTCTTCTGCAAGTTTCAGCAAAGTATGAGCAAAAACCTTGGAATACTTAGGAGGCTTCGGCTTATTTGCAGGAATAGCCTTACCAGTAGTCAAATTAAAGGGATTCTGAGCATGATAACCAACTTGGTCCTCTTCTGCAACTTTGTATCCTTTACCCTTAGTTGTGGACACATGAACTAACACTGGTCCATGAATCTTATGCGCTTGTTGGAAAGTTGTAATTAACTCTTCCAAATTATGTCCATCCACAGGACCCATGTAGGTAAAGCCCAACTCTTCAATTACAGCCCCGACTTTTGGTACTGCTAAACGTTTCATCCCTTCTTTAAGCCGTTCCATTTCTGGTGTAAAAGTTTCACCAACAAAAGGAATATGTTTAAACTGTTCCTCCAGATTATCTTGAAGAAACTGCATCGGTGGAGATAAGCGCATTTTATTAAGATAACGAGAAATCGCACCCACGTTAGGAGAAATGGACATCTCATTATCATTCAGCACCACCAAGATATTAGTTTTGGGTAAGTGACCTGCATGGTTAATAGCTTCTAATGCCATACCACCAGTTAAAGCACCATCCCCAATAATAGAAACAACTTTGAAGTTCTCTCCTTTCATATCTCTAGCTAAAGCCATCCCCAAACCAGCAGAAATACTGGTAGAAGCATGACCAGCGCCAAAATGGTCGAACTTACTTTCACAACGTTTTAAATAACCTGCCACACCATTTTTTTGTCGCAAGGTATGAAAATTGTTATATCGACCTGTAATAAGTTTATGGGGATAAGCTTGGTGGCCTACATCCCAAATAACTTTATCGCGATTAAGATCGAGAGTTTGGTAGAGACCCAATGTCAGCTCTACGACTCCTAACCCCGGACCTAGATGGCCTCCACTTGTGGCAACTGTTTCTAGATGTTTCTCTCGTATTTGTCTAGCAATTTCTTCTAGTTGATGAATTGAAAGACCGTGCAACTGGTTAGGATGAGTAATTTGGCTTAAATGCATATCTTAATTTACTCGGATTCTGGTGTAAATTTATAGTTGTAATTGGGGTATTTCTGATGGCGAACTTGGAACTTAATTGTCATTTTTTCCGGCCATGAGTTAGCCCATACAACTTTGTGAAACATTTGTTAATAAAAGTATTATTAACCTAATTAAATAAATATGCCCTTTCTCAGCAGTAATTATTAGTCTTTGTTAGCTTTTATTAACAAATTAACAACTTTGTAATTGGGTAAATCTCAATTAAGTGATAAGTAATTCTACTTAATAAGAGAAAAGACTCAAATACAAAGTTAATTTACAGGTAAAGTTAAACCATAAAGCATCTTGATTTTTTAGGCTTTGCTAGATACATGAAACACCATCGCATCCAAGACTAATTAAGAACTAAATTCACAACCCAACTTTTTGTTTAATGCTCAGAATCAAATGCTCCTGATCCTAATGAAACTGACTGTAAATCCACAACTTAATTAGGGTTTACTGAAAAAGTCTATTAGTTAAAAAAGGAAACAGTTTAGAGTATTTGCTACGGCCAAATTTTCTCATATTCAGGGTCTAAATATTACCATTTTGAGACGACAATAGCCAAAAAATAGGTACTTTTACGGTTCCTGAGAAATCCGGACTTAAAAAGCCTAAAATCTTTATTTAATAGTGCTTTTCTATTTAATCAGCCAGCCTTAATTAATATATTATTTAATGGTTTTTACGACTGTTAAATAATATTTTATTTTCTATGCCTCTATTTCTAATTTTGACGAACTACTATCAGTATCGGAAGTAAATGATGGTATATGCATATTCTTTATTTCCCATACTTTCATAAGTATGAGATATTCATAGAAAGCCTGCAAAGTACACCAAGCCAACCCGGCCTGGCCATCAAGAAATCCTCTCAGAAAAATATACATATAAATGAAGCGAACTATTGGTCTAAAAGGTAAGCGTAGAGAAAAGTCTTTGAGAGCCCGTCTTCTTTCTACTTCCGAATCACCAAAAAATAAGTTTTTCCAAGATACGCTTCCAGTTTCTAATTGTATAAGTGTTTCCGCAGCTTCATCTGTAGAATAACGATTGTGCTTTTCTATCCAACGAGAGATACCTTTACTACAGGTATAATGGGGATAACTTTCTCCCAAAAAACTTGTGGGACCATCACAAACTTCTCGTTCCGTGTGACCATAGTCACTAAACCAAACTTTATCTTTGCGAAATAGGCGCATTTGATAGCGGGGATATTGGGTGCTATTGCGAATCCAAGTTCCCAGAAATATCACCCGTTCTGCAACATAATATCCAATATATTCTTGACTTTCGATTTTTTTGAGACATTCGTTGAATAATTCTGGGGTCATCCGTTCATCTGCTTCTAAGATATAAACCCACTCATATTTAGCCGGGACTTCCTCTAACATCCATGTTCGCTGTCGCCCATGACTTTCAAATTTGTGTTGGACTATTCTTACAGGGTAGGACTCAGCTATTTCTATAGTTCGATCACTACTAAATGAATCCAGTATTATAATGTCATCTGACAACATTGCTGACTCTATACAATCAGCAATATCTATTTCTTCATTGTAAGTCAGTATGTAAATTGAGAACATTCGATGAATTTTAGTAACTTCTTTTTAATAAAATCAAATTAGTTAATGTCAAATCCGGCAGTATTGGTACAATCCAATACTGTAGTAGTTTGGTCACTAAACACCCCTAAAAATTTCTAATACTCACAGGAAAATCTCCCAATTCTAAAGTAAGCTAATTTGATAAAGTTAATTTAACTTAATTGAATTAAATAAGGTTGGCTGATTAAATATAAAAGGATTGATAGATAAAGGTTTGATGAATTTTTAATTTATAAAAAGTATCAGTTTTTCAGTTGTAGCGACCTGAAAAAGTGAACATATTGTTATGAATATAGGTATAAAAAAATAGGCTATTTTCCTGATAGCCTACCTTATAACTCCCATTTATCCTTATTCATAATACTTTTTCAGGAAACCCTAAATAAGGTTGGTTGATTAAATATAAAAGTATTGATATATAAAGGTTTTAGCCGACATTCCCCACATCTCCATATATCTTTAGATGTATATTTACATTTTTAAAGAGACTTGTACGAAAAACCTTCATTATAGAACTAAATAGGGCTTGCTTAAAAAGTATTATGGGTGAAGGTAGAAGACTGAAAGCTGAAGGAATGAGAATTATAGAAGAGCCAGTCAGAACAATCATCCCTTGATTTTCTTCCCCCATCTTGCCCAAAATGCGCTCATTTTTGATTTTTCGGGAACCGTACCATTACCACCTAAAAGCTGGTTTTCTTAGTACCTGAAAAAGCCAAAACCTTTATCTATAAAGACTTTGATATTTAATCAGCCAGCCCTATTTAGGGCTTACTGAAAAACCATGAAAACTTTGACGAATAAAGGTTTTAGCCTTTTTAGGCAAGGAAAAAGTACCTGGTTTTCAGATCAAATATGTATGTATGCTCCTCAAGTTAGCATTTTAGGCGCATACCATACATAGTTGAGCAAAAAATTACTCCCCGACTCCCCGACTCCCGACTCCCGACTCCCGACTCCCGACTCCCAACCCCCTGAGATATTACTTCTATTTAACAGGATTTGGACGACGCCCTTTACTTTTAACAACTCCCATATTTTTTAACCCTGTCCAACCAATCATCATATAGCCTAATGCTAAAAGTAGACTGCTCAAACCTGTTCTCAGACTAGATTTAAAAGAATTTGTATTAGCTTGTTCTTCTAGTTCTTGCTTACGACTACGAATTCTAGTTAAAAGCTGATCTGGTAATTGTTCTGCTTGACGATTTAGAAATTCATCAATAGCTTGAGGATTATCTTTTGATTCTTCCAATAGAGTTTTTACTTGGCTAGGTAATTGTTGATTTTCTAATGCTTCATTTAACCTAGTTTCATCTTGTAGTAAACTGTTAAATTGACCTCTCAATTGACTTTGTCTTTGCTGTATTTGACTTCTAAACTCATCACTACCAACACGAGCTTCTAATTGTGTTTCTGCTTGGCTTGCCTGCTGATTGATACGTTCAATGGCCTCAGCCCTAGCTTGACTTGTGTTATTTAAGTGTACAGGAAATATTAGTATATACACCAATCCTAATAAGCTAGCTAGTAAAAGCGCCCAAAACCTCAAATCTAGAATCGAGGGTGTTGAAGTATCTTGAAGGCCAGAACTGCTTCTTACCCAATAACCTGTAAACAATAAGGCCATTCCTACCATAGGAATAATTCCTCGGTCAACTATTTGGCTTGCTATATTAATTTGCCATTCTCTGTTACCTATATTAAGAGGATATGACAGGACTACAAAATCAAGTATGGAGGATAAAATCATAACTACTCCTACTATTATTAGACTCCTAGCAGCTAGGGAGGAATATTGACGAATATTTGTTGCTTTCATGGGATTTTGTTCAGTTATCAGTTATAGTTGACTGGACATAATGAGTCTTAAGTATTAAGGATTGGCTCTATTTTTGATGATGGAAATTTATTTTTCCTATCTCAAATCATAGTAGTCTGCTTTTACAAGCAGGGCAGAGCTTAACTATAGCTCATAATTTTTTTTTACCTAAAATTTCAGTTCTAGTCTGGAAATTTTTCCAACATAATTTTATTTTATCAAATGTTATACTTCTACTTAAAGTCACAAACAAGTATAATACTTTTTATAAAAGATTAATTTAGATTAGATTTCAATCAATATGAAAAATATTATTCTAAGCATTTCCTTTGGAAATTATTCACAAACAGCAAACTCTATCTAACTAAGCATTCAGCTATTATCTATCAGCTATCAGCAATAAGAATATATGCTTGAGGACAATATTTAAATGAAAATATACTTTGAAACTGAATCTTGTAGCCAGATTTTTATAGCTAAATTAACAAAGCTTTGAATGCTCACTAAAAGCAATATATAATAGCTATTAGCGAAGCTTCTCTGAAAGAGGCTAGCTGACGGCTGAATGCTTACTTACCTAAGGTATGAAAATGGCTTTAAATTAATATAAGCTTTAAAGTAGGTTTTGATAGTAAGATTTAATTTACCTCAAGTAATAAAGATTTTTTCTAAACTAAAATAAATAGCTGAATGTTGAATACTTACATATTATCTAACCTAATAAGGCAAAAACTAGGAGGATTAAATTAACAGTGAAAGAAAATTTGGAAAATGACAAAAAGAAAAAAATATTAATAGTTGATGATGAAGATAGCTTGAGAACTGTACTAAGGCGACACCTGGAATTTCAAGGATATAAAGTAACAGATGCAAATTCTGCTATTGATGCATTATCAATACTAGAAAAAGAGAATCATGATTTAATTGTTTCGGATATAATGATGCCAGAAATGGATGGTCTAGAGTTTTGTCAACGTTTACGATCTAGTAATTTAGGTCAGTTAATACCTTTTATATTTTTGTCTAGTAAAGGAGAATTAGAAGATAGAATTGTTGGTTTATCTATAGGAGCAGATGATTATATTAATAAACCTTTTGAAATGCGAGAGTTAGTCGCAAAAATTGAGGCTCAGTTAACTCGTTTTAATAGAATTTATTTAGAAATGAAGCGACTGATTGAAGAGTCTACCACACAAAAACAACCAGAAGTATCACGAGAACCACTACCTCTAACACCAGCAGAAGCAAGAGTTTTTTGGGAGGTTACTCAAGGGTTGACAAATAAGCAGATTAGCGATCGCTTATTTATTAGTCCGAGAACTGTACAAACTCATTTGAGTAAAATAATGAGAAAGTTAAAATTAGAAAATCGCTCCCAGTTAGTTCGTTATGCTTTTGAACGTGGATATAAACCACCTACTGAAGTAAATGTGAGTCAAGATGAAGCACCAAAGCAAATATAATAAAGTGGACTCCCAAAAATTAATTTCTGGTCTCTATAATTTAACTGAATTAGAACGGCTAATTAATTCTCAACCTACTTCCTGGCGACCTTTAGTCTTTACAAATGGCTGCTTTGACTTACTTCATGCTGGTCATATCCGTTATTTATGGGCAGCTAAGTCTCTAGGGCGATCGCTTATAGTAGGATTAAATAGTGATTGGTCAGTTCAAAGCATTAAGCCCCAAAAAGAGGGGTATCCTCAACGACCAATTATACCAGAAATTCAACGGGCTGAAGTTTTAGCTGCTGTCAAGCCAGTTGATGGAGTGGTGATTTTTAATGAAACTACTGCTATTAAGATAATAGAACGACTTAAACCTGATATTTATGTTAAGGGTGGTGATTATTCTATTGAAACATTACCTGAAGCTCCAAAGGTTAAAAGTTATGGTGGTAAAATATCTTTAGTTCAAATAGAAGTTCCGGCTTCTACTACTACAATTATTAATAGTATTTTAAACCATCCATCATTGAACAAAGAGTCAGCTAGACTCCAAGATTCTGAGTGATAATTATGAATGGAATTATGATTTTTACAGGTTGCAAGTTCAACACCTACTCCTACTTAAATTACTTCTTGATAATTCTTTATCTATCTATTAAGTTCAAGTGTTGAAAACTACAATAATTTTGTGTAAAAATCAGGTCAATATTTTCCTTTTTCAAAGGGGATGAAAAAAATATCCGATTCAGTATTTCAAGACTAATCCTTTCCCAGGTGATGCTGTGTAAACAGCAGGAGATACTGATAACTGATAACTGATAACTGATAACTGATAACTGATAACTGATAACTGATAACTGAAATGACAGAACCACAAATTAATTCTACAAAAAACCCTTCATTGAATATAGACGAGCTTCAATCTCAATTAGAATCTGGTTCTGAAAAAAAACAGTTACAGGTAATTCCTAATTTAGCAGAAACAGGAGATGAAGGCTTAGAAATTCTCATGGAATTTTTGCAAAATAAAAAATCAGATTCACCTACTATAGTTCAGGGAAAAATATATCAAGTTTTGCTTCAAGTTAAGTCATCTAAAATTGATGAATTTATACAGAAAAATTTTCCTCTAGGAGTTGTACCAATCAAGTCAGAATATAATATTGATTATAATCATTTACAAATCAAATTAGCTCATCAAGATTTTTTAGAAGCTGACAAATTAACCATGCAAAAATTGTGTGAGTTAGCAGGAGAAGGATCCAGAAAAAGAAAGTGGCTTTATTTTTCAGAAGTAGATAATATTCCCATTCCAGATATGCAAACTATTAATACTTTATGGTTAGTATATTCAGAAGGAAAATTTGGTTATTCTGTACAAAGAGAAATGTGGTTAGCAGTAGGTAAAAATTGGGATAAGTTACTACCAAAAATTGGCTGGAAAAATGGCAATAGTTGGAGTAGATATCCTAATGATTTTACTTGGAATTTAACTGCTCCAAAAGGTCATCTACCTCTTGCCAATTTACTTCGTGGAGTCCGAATGTTTACTTCTATATTATCTCATCCAGCTTGGTCTAAATAAGGTATTCTGAAAAATCTTATGTAGATTTTATAGTAGTAGTTACAGGATTAAACATAAGAAGTAGAAATATTAACCTTAAAACTCTAGTAACACAGCCTTCTAGGCTGTCAAAATTCTACCTGAAAGATATGAAATATGCTGTATCCAATTATTTAATATCATGTCGGTTGGTATCGGAGCGTGTAAAAACTGGAGAAATGTCTACCTTCTATAAGGTTTTTTTCTTTTCTTAAAGCTTCTTCCTTCTTCTTATGTAGGTTTGATAGCAGCTAATAGTTATAGCAAATTTTAAACATTAAGAAGTAGAAATATTAACCTTAAAACTCTAGTAACACAGCCTTCTAGGCTGTCAAAATTCTACCTGAAAGATATGAAATATGCTGTATCCAATTATTTAATTACATTTCTTGAATACTTTTTCTTTCGTCTACGTCCATTATTTTTGATGATATAAAAATTGTTTATTTGGTTCAATAAATCTTTGAATAATAGAATCTATAAATTTTGAAGAAAGCCAAAAATTTATCCCTTTTAGGGAAAAGGGAGTATCTCATTAATGGATAATGGATAATTACCTCTAGTTAAAATCTATCCATTATCCATGTCTCTACTTCAGATACAGGGGATTCTCAAGTTTATGTTGTATAAATATTAATGATAAAAACTTTGTAACAAAGCCTTCTAAGCTGTCATAGCTATACCATACTAAGATCGAATCCGCTGTAAAATTTGACAAAACTCTTGACACCTAACTCCTAGTCTGATAGTAAATTTTGACGTGGGGAATCTAGGTATCAAGGTTTTAGCCTTCTTTTGCTGTAAAAAAGTTCCCATATTTTTAGGATATAAGGTTTGAAAAACTTTAGTTTAAATCTGAAAAAAGTAAGCTGTTAAGCACTTAAACCTCATATTTAAAGACTACTTTTGACCTTATTATCTGCACATAGTACCATGAAGCCTTTATCCACTCAATGAAGGCAAGAAATTAACAATCTCAGGAAAAATAATAATCAAGACCAAAACTAATAACTGAAGTAGGATGAACTGAATAGCTCCTCGGTATATTTGACCAGTAGTAACTTCCGATGGAGCTACACCCCGCAAATAAAAAAGGGCAAAACCAAAGGGAGGCGTTAAAAAAGATGCTTGAAGATTAGCGCCCAAAATTACACCATACCAGACCAAGTCAATACCAAGCTTTTGAGCAACAGGAACAAATAAAGGTACAACAATAAAAGCAATCTCAAAAAAGTCAATAAAAAAACCAAGAAAAAAAACAATCGCCATACTGACAACTAAAAAACCAGTTGTACCCCCAGGAAGATTAGCAAGTAAATCAAACATAAAGCGATCGCCTTCCACTCCCCGAAAAACCAAACTAAAAGCAGTTGACCCCAAAAGTATAAACATTACCATAGTCGTTGTGCGGAGAGTCACATCACATACATTTCTTAAAGCAGTCCAACTAAACTTAGCATTACCCACAGCTAGAGCGATCGCCCCCACACACCCTACAGCACCTGCTTCAGTTGGTGTCGCAATACCAAAAAATATACTACCCAAAACCAATAAAATCAAAACTAATGGTGGAATCATTACTGTTAGCACCCTTAGCAGTAGATTTTTTCCTCCAATTTTTCTTATCTCTGGTGGTAAAGCAGGAGCTAAATCTGGTCTTATAAAAGAAACAATCAAAACATGAAGAGCAAAAGTTCCTGCCATTATTAAACCAGGCAAAACAGAACCAATAAACAAATCTCCAACAGAAATTCCCAGTTGGTCTGCCAATACAACCAAAACTACACTAGGAGGAATAATCTGACCCAAAGTCCCCGATGCGACAATTACACCTGTAGCCAACTCTTTATTATATCCATAGCGCAACATAATAGGCAAAGAAATTAACCCCATGGCCACCACCGTAGCAGCAACCACCCCAGTAGTAGCAGCCAAAAGAGCGCCCACAATCACAACCGCCAGAGCCAAACCACCTCTAACTCGCCCAAACAATATTCCCATCGTTTCTAGGAGTTGTTCCGCAATGCCAGATTTTTCCAACATTGCCCCCATAAAAATAAAGTAGGGTATGGCTAATAAAGTATAGTTGGCCATAATGCCAAAAATTCTTTGGGGCATTGCCGTCAGAAATATAGGGTCAAAAACTCCTAAACCAATACCTATTGCACCAAAGATTATTGCTACTCCACCTAAAGAAAAAGCTACAGGATAACCTAGAGAAAGTAACACCAATGCTCCGGCAAACATTAATGGCCCTAAAAATTCAGATTCAAAACTCAGACTCATCAGACTCTTAAAAAAAATATACTTAAAAACCGAACAATTATAATTCAGGAGTAACTTTGGCTCCCGACGTATTAATAATGTTTTTTTGAAAAAATCTGATTAGATTTGTGGTTAGTCCTTATCGAGAGATAATTTAGATTTACTTGTAAAGACCGCAAAATTCTTAATCGCTTCAGAAATTCCTTGCAAAAATAATAATACGAAGCTAATTATAATCATTGTTTTAATTGGGTAACGGGGTAATCCACCAGGATCGGGAGAATTTTCAAGGATAGCCCACGAATTTAAAACAGCACCCCAAGAAACTATGACCACAATAATACTGAAGGGAATCAAAAATAATAATGTACCAATTAGATTAGCTAAAGCCTTTCTTTTGGGACTCCACCGAGTATAAAAAATATCTACACGAACGTGTTCATTATGTTTCAGAGCATAAGCACCACCCAAAAGAAAAACCAGGTCAAAGAGATACCACTGAATTTCAATAAAAGCATTAGAAGTTAAATTTTGGCCAATAGCTCTACCTAGATAGCGTCCAATTACATTCCAAAGACCAACTAGGACCATTAATATGACTAACCCATAAGTTAGACGTCCAATTGACTCATTTAAACGATCGATTATCCGGGACAAACGTAGGAGTATTTGCAATAGTCCCCCTCCTATAGCTTCCAAATTAAGATTATGGACATTTAGTTAAGTCTAAATCAACATTTATCTCTAAATTAGAATAACCCGTGTAGCGCAATTATCTAAAAATCCAAATTTAAAAAAATAAAAAAAATGGTAGATTTTGGCAAAAATTTTACTGCTGCCAAATTTTTTTGAAAAATTTTCAAGCCACGAAAAGCTTATAAATAGAAGACTTAAGCTAATTCACTACAACTAAAAAAAATAATTTTCCGGAAAACTTTGAAAAAAGGGGTTGACATTCCAAGAAGGAGTTGCTAGATTAGTAAATGTGCCGGTGAGGGAGACGAAACAAACCTCGAATCTCA
>NZ_JAYKGW010000111.1:0-10135 GCF_035285525.1 Okeania sp.
ATAATCAGGATATTGTCAACTTTATGATCTCACTTGCAGTCACCAAATACCATAAGTAATTCTACTTAATTCAATAGACGAATTTCCTGTAACTTGTTATAATACATATTGAAGTGCGGAATGTGGGTTTAAGAGACTGTTTGTAAAAAAAAGCTAAAGATGGCCATGAAGAAGTATTGAAGGTAGGAAAATCAAAAAACCATTAGCGCTATTAAATAAATGTCCCGAAAATCTTATGCCAGGGATTTAAGCGATCGCGAGTGGCAACTACTCGAACCTCTGCTACCGAAACCTCAAAAACGAGGGCCATGCGCCAAATGCTAATCTCAGGTAAGTAGTGAATGGTATATTCTATATCCTTTACTCTGGTTGTCATTGGCGTTCTTGGCCACATGATCTACCGCCTTGGCCAACTGTGTCAACTAAATGTACGTAAATGGCAGCGATATGGTGTTTGGGAAGAAATCAATCATACTCTACGGCGAGAGACAAGAGTCCAAGAAGCACGACATCCAGAACCTACTGCAGCAGTTGTTGATTCGTATGGCGATAAAAACAACAGCAAAAAGGGGGAGGTATATGGCTATGATGGTGGTAAAAAAGTAAAGGGTCGTAAGCGTCATATCTTGGTTGATACTCAAGGATTACTACTAGGAGTAGTGGTAAGTGAGGCCAATATGGGAGAACGATTAGGAGCGACAGCGCTAGTCATGGAACAGGCTAAAAATATTCCAGATGTAGAATTAGTTTGGGCTGACTCTGGTTATAGAGGACCAAAATTTGCGATGGTGATCGCAGACCTAATTTCAGCACGAGTGGAAATAGTTAAGCGTAATAGTCAAGAATTTGAAGTCTTGCCTAGACGATGGGTAGTAGAGAGAACTTTTGCATGGCTAGTTCAGAACCGACGTTTAGCTGTGGACTATGAACAGCTACCAGAGATTAGTGAAGCTCTGATTTACACTGCAATGATTAGATTGATGTTACGAAGGCTTGGTACTAAAAACTCAGGCCGTTCTTAAGATTTGTTTTACAAACAGTCTCTTATTTAAGTGCTATTACTTATAAAAAAACTTTATTATTCCCCATAAAAATCCTGATATTCAGTAATATTACAGATAAGTTAATTGATTTTGGTGCAATACTATCATAGGACTGACAAAAGTAAAACCAAAAAAAGGAAACCCTATCAAATATGTTTTCTCACTTTTTATTAAAAACCTTCTACGAGTTGAACAAATTTAGTTTCAATTCATTTTTTCAAGAAAAAAAGAGTGATATTGAAAATATCTTTATAATTTTACAAAAAATAATTGGATATCTAATTTTTTTAGAGGTGTTAGAAAAAGCAATTATTTTTGACTTGAAAGCGTAACTACAAACAAAGAATAAAGTAGAAATATTTGAAAGATGATCTAATTAATACGAATGAAGCTAAATTCTTTCTGTCCTAAATATAGCGGATTCCATATTTAATAGACATCTCCAAAAAAGAGGGAGTAGGGAGTAGGGAGTAGGGGGAAAGAATAGATGATTTAATTTTTTATTTTTGGAGATGTCTAATATATAGGACTAAAGCCATGAGGTAGGAAAAACAAGGGTTTGAGATTGCTTCCCTTCGGTCATATCGGACGAAAATACGTTCGAGTTCCGTAAGTCCTGATATATTTGGAATTCGTTGTTATTAATTCTTGTTCTTTTTTCCTCTTGCTAATTTCTAGCTAACTCTGGATGACGACCAAATAAACCAGTCATTACCCGCAAAGACAAAGATTTAAACATGGGAATAATTCCCATACCCCATAAACCTAAACGACGAATTGCCACGATAGGCAATAAAGTACCAGAAAACATTCTATCCAGAAAATCGGTAACTGCCAGAATTACTAAATTTTCCTTCCTTCGCCAACTTTCATAACGCTTCAATACCCGAAGACCTCCAAGATCCTCACCTTGCTGATGAGCAGATTTCAAAATTTCTGCGATCGCTCCCACATCTCGAATACCCATATTCAAACCTTGACCTCCCACCGGATGGCAACAGTGAGCAGCATCCCCTATCAAAGCTAAACGATGTTGAACATAGCGATCGCTCTGCATTAACTGTACTGGAAAAACATAGCGATCGCTCAATAACTCTACCTTACCCAACAAACCACCAGTCCGCTCCTCCAGTTTTGCCAAAAATTTCTCTGGCTCCAACTCCTGCAACGCCTTGGCCTCAGTATGAGGAGCTGTCCATACCACTTGACAACGATTTCCAGGCAAGGGCAAAACCCCCATCGGACCACTTGGCCAAAATCTCTCAAAGGCAATATTATGATGAGACTTTTCAATTTTAATAGTCATTGCTATACAAGACTGCCAATACTTCCAACCATGAGTCTCAATACCAGCAGTTTCACGAATAGGAGACCTTGCTCCATCTGCTCCTACGACTAATTTAGACCGGATACTAAAAGTTGCTTCTTGATCAGATAAATTATTTGTTTCCTTGTGTTTCAGTTGGACTTCCACAAAATCTGATTGATAATTTACTCCCAAAACTTCTACTGGACATAACCAGGTAAGTTGGTCAGAGTCTGTCAAAAATTCTTGCATTGCGCTCAACATGACTTGATGTTCTCCGACATAACCCAATCCTTCTTTCGGGTTTAATTTTTTGCCCGTGGCAACCAAATCATCAGGATAGAATTGGACAGTGCGAGGGTAGTTGCCATCAGAAAGACTAATTTGCTGATATGTGGTGATTTTGGGCAAAATTTTTTGCCAGACTCCTATACCATCCAATATTCTGCCAGATACCAGAGAAAGATTATAAGCCAGTTTTTTTCCTGCAACTACAGATTTAGGTTTAGTTTCCACTAATGCAATTTTTAAGCCAGAATTTTTCAGGGCGCAAGCTAAGGCAGTTCCAGCAATACCCCCACCAACAATCACTAAATCGTAGTCCAATTTTGGGGTAGTGGTTGTTTCGGATCGAGAATTTTTAAATAGTTTTTCTTTTACCATATTTATTTTTAAAAGTCAAGGTTTTAAGAATTTGTACTTATGTACATCTATAATTGTGACGCAACTTTCAAGAAAAATGTAGTGAAGGTTTGCGCTCAAAAGTCTTTTAGGGGGACTTGTACAAAAAAAGTAGCAAAAAATAGGCTCATTGCTATATACAGCCAGAGGCTTTGAGGTCGAAAATGTATAATCCTTTTATTCTCAAGGGTTATAGCCATTTTTAGAGCTTTGATGTAATTCCCCTACCTAGACTGACTTTGAAGCATTTTTCTACCCAGAAAATGTGTAAGTCCCACTAAAAGCTTTATCTGTAAATACTTTGAATTTTCATCAGGAATTCCTAATTAAAAATATAGTAGTATTAAGTTAAGCAAATGTTGGCTTTATTAATTAAAAAGCTGATCGCTGATCGCTAATAACTGAATGCTTATCCCTAATTATTAATTATTAATAATACTTTCCAAAAGTTCCCAATGAGAATTTTCTACTATTAACTTAGTCAATAAATAAAATACTTGATAGCAATGATTATCTAATTTGACAGCTAGTTCTTCACTTCTAACAACTATCTTAATTCTAGTTTTTTCAGTAGCATTAGATAATCGCTCAAGATTTATATCTATATAGACAAGTTTAGGAAAAGAAACTTGACCTGGAAGCTCACGAGCCATTAAATAATCTCTGCGATTATAAATAATTTCACAACCACAATAAGTTAAAATCTCTATAAAAATTGGCTGTAAATCTTCTATCCCAAAACTAACAGTAAATATACCAGTATAGCGAGCCATAAATAACTCCAAAGATAGACCTAACTTCTTAACTTAACAAATAAGTTGGTACAAATAAGTTATTAAAATAGAATTGAAAATCTCGGAAATAATTGAGACTGCTTTCCCCAATTTGTTCCACTCTCTAGGACATAATTATGTTTAACTATGTCTGCCTGCTTAAGTAGTGTTTGCTACAACTTAAATACAACTATTGTAGATTATCATAAAATAGTCTCGTGGGAAATGTAAATTTGTTGACAATTCTTAGGAAAGTCAAAAAGTTGATTATATACAATTGTTGATACAAAATGATAGGTAAGCTAATAGTTTTTGAAGGTGTAGAGGGAGGGGGTAAAACCACTCAAATCCAACTCTTAAGGAATTGGTTGTTAGACAAATGTCAGTTGGGTAAATTTTTATCAAAATCTCTAGATTTAGAAGTTGTCGTCACACGAGAACCGGGGGGAACAAAGGTTGGTAAGATTTTACGAGAGTTGCTTCTGAATGCAGATGTCTCTGGAGAACAAATTCAAGCGAGAGCAGAATTATTATTGTATGCAGCAGACAGAGCGCACCACATTGATGCTTTAATTAAACCTTCTTTGGAAAGAGGAGCTATAGTTTTGTGCGATCGCTTTATTGATTCGACTATTGCTTATCAAGGATATGGCCGTGGTTTGGATTTGAAGTTGATTCAAGAACTTAATCATATCGCTACAGGTGGTTTAACCAGTGATTTAACTTTTTGGTTAGATATTGATGTGGAAATTGGTTTAAATAGAGTTAAAAATAGAGGGAAAATCGACAGAATAGAACAGACTAATATTGAGTTTCATCAACGAGTAAAAACAGGGTATGAAGAGTTAGCTAAAAATAATTCTTTAATGGTAAGAATAGATGCTCATTTAACTGTAGAAAAAATTCAAGAGCAAATTCAAGAAATTATGAGAAAAAAGTTGCTGGAATGGTAAGCATTTAGCAGTCAGCATTTAGTAGTTAGCTATCAGTTAGGAGTTACTAACTATTTAAGGATTAAAGAACAAGTTGAAAAACTGAGAGTAGGGATGTTCCATAGAACGTCCCTACTGCATTCTTTCATCTAAAAATGTGCATGATTATTTGTTATTGCGTTTTCAGCGCTTGAGCTGACATGAAACCCTACACGACATAAAAAGCCCAGCTTTGCGAAGCGCCAACGACTCTTAAGCAATCTCAGGCCAACTTCCTATTGCACAATTACTGGACTAACACAGCTAAAATGGTGCATTAGGAAATCAAGCTCTGTAGGGGCGGGTTTCTTTATTAAGTTAACGAGTCTTCACCGATAAGTTGGCTAAACCTGCCCCCATGATATCACACAACCTCTAATGGGGCGGCTTTATGTAAACCTTAGATTAAGCATGAAAATTTCTGCTCAAACCCGCCCCTACATATTGCACCATTTAAACTGAAACAGCCCACTACTGGACTAACACAGCTAAAATGGTGCATTAGGAAATCAAGCTCTGTAGGGGCGGGTTTCTTTATTAAGTTAACCAGTCTTCACCGATAAGTTGGCTAAACCCGCCCCCATGATATCACACAACCTCTAACGGGGCGGCTTTATGTAAACCTTAGATTAAGCATGAAAATTTCTGCTCAAACCCGCCCCTACATATTTATTGCACCATTTAGCATTTTAACCATTAAGACTTTGACTAGCATAAGCATCCATGCTATATGCGGGTACACGCTGACTATAGTCTAATTTATTACCAGTCAAAGATTCAGATAAATTTTCAAAAGAATCAGAATTCCAGTTACGCTCGTGGATGGGCTTACTTTGTTCACCTAAGAAGTAAGCTTGACTTCCAATTACTGCTGCAGCTACCCAAGCGATAACGAATAGTGAAACTACGATAACCATAACTTTTTTTCCTTTACATTTTTTAACCTTACTGTAAATAAATGTAACAAGTTATTGCTTTAAGTGTCAAGTTATTGTATTTATGGCAAACCGAATAAAAAGTTATAGTAATCCGTACCTGTTTAAGCTTGACATAAATTAAAAATATGAGGTAATCACACTCTTCTTTATTTGTTCTAGGTGCAATATCATGTACAGGACTTACGCAAAGGTACTATATATGGAGTTAAAAAACTATTGTGCAATAGTTTTAAGCACTATATCTAGAGTCGCTGCCTAATTCCTGATGTATAGTTTTTTTACCAAGAATTGTATTATCGTTAATAAAAATGACAGGACTTACGCAACTGCAACGTATTTTCGTCCGATACGACGGTCGGGAAGCAATTTCAAACCCCTGTATTTCTTACCTCATGGCTTTAGTCCTAACCATGTTAAGGTACTCGTTTTCGATCCCGAACCAGAGGTAATTGTAAAATGGAACAACTAGAAAAATATCGTCAATTAGTTCAGCAGGTACTTGCAGAACATAATAAAAATAAGCCTTCTTATGGAGATATAGAGCAATTTACGATTGTCGATACCCAAAATGATCGTTATCAGTTGGGCACTGTTGGCTGGGATGGCGATCGTTGCGTATTTCGTTGCTTAATTCATATTGATATCAAGGGCGATCAAATTTGGATTCAGTATGATGGTACAGAGGTAGGAGTTGCCAATGAACTGTAATTGAATTAGGAATACCCAAAAAATCTATCGTCCTTGGTTTTCACGATCCAAATGCTCGGAAGTTCACAGAATTTGCCGTTAATTGAAAATATAATACAACGCTTCCCACTAAAGGTGAGGTATGCTGATCGCGGGCAATATCCCCGCACTACAAAATTTTTACTGATAACTGATCACTGAAATAGCTCTTGCCATGCTCGAAATAAATTTCCTCGCATGAGAGCAGCAATACCATTTAATGACCTAATTTCTGGTTGATGAGGATCGAGTTTCAAAGCAGACTGCAAAGCTATTTCCGCTGCCCCAGGATTAAGGTTGTATAAATAGACAAAACCCAAATAAGCGTAAGCAAAAGGGTTATGGGAATCTAAATCCGTTATCCTAGTTAAAGTAGCGATCGCTCCCTCTGCATCTTTTTGCAAAACTTGCGCCAAAGCTAAACTATAGAGCAACTCTAAATTATCTGGTTCCTGTTGCAAACGATAGACTAAAGTTTGTTCTGCTTGCTGAGTATAGTCTTGAACAGGATCGTATTGATTAACTCGCCCCACCTCCGCAAACACATTTTCTAAACCTTTTATTCCCAGAGGTAATTTTTGCCCCCACATCCGCAACTGCGTCACTAAATCTAATTCTGGTGCTGGTAAAGTTGGCGCTTGGGAGTTAACTTCTACCCGCACTGGTGGTTCCACAGCAATAGGATAACTTTCCCCAGTTTCTCGGTTTAGATATGTTGCTTCTAATAGATAAGTTCCGGGTACGATCTTAGTTGGTGGCAACATTCCCATCCGTTCAATAACTTCAAACCCAACCTCAGACTCATTTGCTAGAAACATTCCAGGGTGCAAAGTTCCCATCCCGATACCATGATCGTGAATAAATTTGGTGGCAGTTTTATATCCCCCCCTTACAAAGGGGGGTAAGGGGGGAGTATTCAAAGTCTCCCTTACAAAGGGGGATTTAGGGGGATTATCAATGTAGTTACCCAAAGAAATCAAGAAACCGGGTTTATTATCCTGGTTATTATTATTCAAATCAGGGAATTTTGTAGATAAACCCGCTTTCTGCTTAAATCCTGCCAAAGAAACCCGGTTTTTTGGAAAAACCGGGTTTCTGGGTTCAAAAACCGGGTTTCTGGATTCGGGGGAAACCTTCAAAGTCCCCCTTTCAAAGGGGGATTTAGGGGGATTAATATTTTCTCGACGATAAGTTAATAAGACTAAACCTGACTGTAATTCTTGCCAGGAACCAGACCATTTATAGGTAATAGGTATGGGAGTTCCTGATCTAATTTTTGGGGATAAAATTATATAATCTAGTTTAACTTTTTCCTGTGGTTTAGTTAGGGGATGAACTTCTATTGGAAAAAATTGACTGTGATAAAGATTTAAGTTACTATTATCTGGCAAATTCCAACTTTTGCGCAGGTAAAAATTCTGGTTATTTTCAATAATATTTACAATAGCAGCTTGAGCTTTTTTAATTCTTTTTATAGAACCTTGGTTATTAGTTTTAGTAAGAAACCAAGAAAGCGATCGCGCGTCTTGTTCTACTTGTTTTAAATTAGTTCCAACTTGCCGACCATAGACTTGTAAATTTTGTAGAGCGCCGTAATAATTTAAGTTATGTTGATTAATTTCTGGAGTGGATGGTAAAACTCCTAAAGTTGACTGTAAATAGGGTTCAGTTGTGATAATTTCGGCAATTACTTTTCTATGAGGAAATTCTTCACCTAAATGAGCATAATAAGTAGCACCAGGACTTAACCAAGCAGTAATTATTTTGAGAAAAATTCCACCTACAGACCAGATATTTAATAACATTAAAAGAATTGCTAAACTAACAGTAAAATAGCGAATTGGTTTACCGACTTTTCTGGGAAATTGCATCAAACCAAAGGCTAATAAAATTGATAAAACTGGCAATAATGGCAAAGTATAACGAAAATCTTTATTGATATTGAGAGAGGAAATTAGGTATCCGCCGATTAAAAATACAGCTATCCATCGAAAAGAATCAAGTTGAGTAGAAAACTTTTCTGTTTTTTTCTTCAGTCGAATAAAGTAAAAAATTAATCCACCAATAGGAATAATTAAGAGAGGCAAAGAAATATGATAAGGAAGTAATTTTGCATAATAAATCCAAGCATCTAAACTTAAGAGATTGGGGTCGCCTTCAGCAATAGCCGAATCTACCGTTGCTCGTTTACCAGCAGTTAACATTAAGAGCCAATTTGTTCTTGCCCAAGGGTAAAAAATTGCGACGGATAAACACAGAGAATAAATTAGTTGAATTAATTTGTACCACTGTCGTTTTTTGAGAATATTTATTCCTATCCAAAGTAAGGGAAAAAATAGGAAAAATATTGTGGTTTGCTTAACTAAAATTGCTAGACCGAAAGTTAAACCAAAAGCAGTTGCTAAAAGCCAGTCTTTGAGAGATTTATCTGGAAATAATTTATCTGTTTGAGCAGATAATAATCTTATAAATTTTTCCAAAAACAATATAAATTTATTCCCTGTTCCCTCTTCCCTCTCCAATATTTTTTCATCAATTTCTTTTCCCTGTTCCCTATTCCCTATTCCCTGTTCCCTATTCCTCCAAAACGTCAAACAACAGAAACTTAAAGTTACCATTGCCGTCAGGGGATAATCAAGTAAAAATTGTAAACGATATCTATATAATCCCGGAAATAATATACATAATACTGCTGCCCAAAAAGCAACTTTTTGATTAAATAATTTGTTGCCTAAACTGTAAACCGAAGTCAGTAAAATAGCACTAAAAAATAGATGTACTAAAGTTGCTTCATCAGCACCTCTACCAAAAATATTTTGCAACGGCACAGTCAGAATATAAGTTAACGGCGGAACCTTCGGTGAAAGCTGCCAAAAATGTTGCCACCATTCTCCAGAAAATAATTGTACATTTTGCAAAGCACGCCAATAGGTGAGGGAACCTGTGAGATAGTCTGCCTGATCCCAAGCCGGAACAGACTTATCGAAAGCAAACCAGAGGCGATCGCTTACCGCCCCCAATAACCAGAGGATAGTTAAAATAAGGATGTGATTAATTTTAGGTTGTTTTTTTTCTTGGGAAATCATAATTTTAGTTTAGTAGGTTGGGTTGAGGCACGAAACAAGGGCAAAATCAGTATTCATATATATATAATCTGCTTGCTTTGGAGAATAAGGTTCTACCATAAAAAAAGAGCGAAAATTGCTAGTTATAGGGGGTTTGGAGACCAAACCCCTACGATCTTGAATTCTACCGATACTACCGGATTTGATATCAGAATGACTTTTGATATGATCAGGACTTAGGCAGAGCTACTATATATAGAGTTAAAAAACTATTGTTCAATAGTTTTAAGCACCATATCTAGGGTTGCTGCTTAAGTCCTGATTACTACTTTGTTGGGTTGAGGTACGAAACCCAACCTACGCTTATGAAAAGGATTTAACAATCTATCGTACCAACCTACGCTCACCGGACTGTCGCTGCTGAAACGTTCTTCAAATTAACAAACTGCCAACTCGCCGATCTTGCGTGTTTCTGGGTGATAAAATCCTCAAACAATTAGGCAATCATAATATCTAGGGGCGGGTTTATATAAATCCTAGAATCAGCATGAAAATTTCTGCACAAAATATCTAGGGGCGGGTTTATATAAATCCTAGAATCAGCATGAAAATTTCTGCACAAAATATCTAGG
>NZ_JAYKGW010000112.1:0-25615 GCF_035285525.1 Okeania sp.
AGGTTTATATAAAGTGTGAAAATAACCATGAAAATTTTACTTAAAACCCACCCCTAATATTTGTGAAGGCAGGTTTATATAAAGTGTGAAAATAACCATGAAAATTCTGGTGAAAACCCACCCCTAATATTTGTGAAGGCAGGTTTATATAAAGTGTGAAAATAACCATGAAAATTCTATTGAAAACCCGCCCCTACTATCCTACAAAATAACCACCAATTACTATGACTAACTTATGGAATTTTATTCTTCTTTTTTCCTTATTTCTTCTTCCTTAATCTTAGTACAAAAAACTGATGTCAACCAAAGAAAAGTATTAAGCGAAATAGAAATTCAGCAACGCTTACAAAAGTTACCAAATTGGCAAATAAAAGATAATAAATTATCCTATACTCATCAATTTCAAAACTTTGTTGAAGCCATCAATTTTGTCAATTGTTTAGTTACACCAGCAGAAACAGCAAATCATCATCCAGATATTGCTATTTACTACAATCAAGTGACGATAAATTTGACAACTCACGACCTCGGTGGATTAACCTTATTAGACTTTGATTTAGCAACAACTATTTCTCAGTTAATTAAAACTTGGAAATCAGACAAAAAATGCAAATATTAGAAGGAAGAGAGAGGAACGAAGAAGTAAGAAGAAAAAGGAAGAAAGTTAATTAAAAAAAATAGCTTTTTACAGTGCTTTCCGCTGTGATAAGGTATATCTATCGTGGGCAAGATGCCCGCACTAAAAAGTTTTCATATATCTATTATTAATTATTCATTGCCTCCTTTTTCAAAAAGAAAAATTAATTCTAATAGATAATATCAGGCTGTATTAATTAACTACAATACAAAAAGAAAGTATAGATAATTTAGTCATCTAAAGATGACTTAAGCTATTAGCGAAGGATTTCAATCCTTGGCGAACCATCTCAGGTATTTACTTCAAAAAAGGTGAGCTAATCTGCTTTGAAAGTAACTTCAAATTTTTTCTCAATTTTTCAATTATATCTCTTCTTTCAAAAAGAATAAATTAATAACTGAAAGCTAAGATATATAGTTATTCTGAATAAGAATGAAACATTTTTTTAGCTGAAACCCTTTCACAGTAAGAAATTATTGTCTCAGTCTAAACCAGAACGACTATAACTGTTTAATGATTACAAATATTGAGCAAGAGACATCTTCTGTAAAGTAAGGAAACTTAAATTTTCTTCCTACTTTTTACTTCCTTCTTCCTTATTACCTGAAATGACTTTATTTAGAACATTTATTAGTGGAATTGTAAAAATAATAAATTAATAACGGAAAGCTAAGATATAATTGTTTAATCATTACAAATATTGAGCAATAGACATCTTCTGTAAAGTAAGGAAATTTAAGTTTCCTTCTTCCTTCTGAGATGAAATTTCCTAGTTTTGAAGAAGAAAGTTCTCATATCAGTATTGGTAAAAATTTCTAGTTTGTAGAGGGTTTGGAGACCAAACCACTACAGTCTTAAATTCTACGGATACTATCAGATTTGAGATGAACTTTTTCTGATGATTTCTTACTTTTTCCTTCCTACTTCTTACTTCCTTTTTCCTTCCTACTTCTTCCTTCTTAACTGAAATGACTTTATTTATAACATTTATTAGTGGAATTTTAATGGGAATAACCACAGCACCAATAGGTGCATGGTTTTTCGGATGGATAGCTTTAGCTCCTCTTTGGATATTAGTAATCCAACAGGAAAAGCTCCTAAATAAATTTTTATTAGGTTTAATTTGGGGAATAGGTTATCACGGTTTTGCCTTGTTTTGGATAACCGGAGTTCATCCAATGACTTGGTTAGGAGTTCCTTGGTTAGTTAGTTTAGCGATCGCTCTATTTTGTTGGATTTTTATTACTCTTTGGGGAGCAATTTTAGTTGCTATTTGGGCAGTTTTATTTGGATGGTTAATTCCTGTATATTTTTCAGAGAAAATATCTTCATTGATCAGAATTTTATTAGGGGTAAGTTTATGGTGTTGTTTAGAAAAAATCTGGAGTTCAGGAAATCTTTGGTGGACGTCTTTAGCTTTTACTCAAAGTCCGAATAATTTAGTAATTTTACACCTTGGTCAATTATCGGGACCGATAACAATTACAGCAGCTATTGTTACGGTAAATGCTTTATTTGGAGAAGCTTTTATTCAAGGAAAACCACATAAAAAACCAAATAATTCAAAGCAACTTAACCCATTTATTAAACCTCAATTATTAATTATTAATTATTCATTATTAATTATTGATTATTCCTTTTTCTTTCCCATAATTGCTTTAATATTTTTCCATATTATAGGATTTAGCTTATACAATACTCCTTTAAATTCAGAACCAGAAGCAGCTTTAAAAATTGGAATTATTCAAGGAAATATTCCCAATGAAATTAAACTTAATTCTCAAGGTTGGTATCGTGCATTAGAAGGTTACACTCAAGGATATAAAAAATTAGCAGAACAAAAAGTTGATGCTGTATTAACTCCAGAAACAGCTTTACCTTTTTTATGGACGAATCAAAATAATCGGAGATTTTTTTCCTTTTATCAAGCAATTTTAGAGAAAGGAGTAGTAGCTTGGGTAGGAGGTTATGGCAAACAAGATAATAATCTGACAAATAGTTTATTTACCATTGACAAAACAGGAGAAATTTTTAGCCGTTATGACAAAATTAAATTAGTACCTTTGGGAGAATATATTCCCTTTAATGAAGTGATAGGAAAATTAATAGATAGACTGTCACCTTTAGATGCTAATTTAGTACCAGGAAAAACCAACCAAATATTTGATACACCCTTTGGCAAAGCCATAGTTGGAATTTGTTATGACTCAGCTTTTTCCGAAGTATTTCAAAGACAAACATTAGCAGGAGGAGAATTTATTTTAACTGCTGCTAATAACGCTCATTATAGTTCTATTATGCCAGCTCAACACCATGCTCAAGATATTATGCGGGCAATAGAAAATGATAGATGGGCAGTAAGAGCAACTAATACAGGTTATTCGGGAATTGTAGATCCTCATGGTCGAACAATTTGGTTATCATCTATTAATAATTATGAAATTTATACAACTATGATTTATCGGCGAAATACTCAAACTTTATATGTAAAATTAGGTGATTGGTTAACACCGCTATTATTTGTCGGAGGAGCATTAACAAAAATAATTTTCTGGATATTTTTAGGGAGTAGGAAATATTGGAAGTAGGATAGGAAAAAAGTAAAAAATATATCAGCATTTAGCTATTAGTAATCAGCAGTCAGCTCCTAGCTTTTTAATAAAAATGAATCAAGACAGCATTTTTGTAACTCTTACTAAATTTTCAACTTTTTCCTATTTTTCTTTCTTCTCCCTTCCTCCTTGTTTCTACAATCTGTAACAAACATTTATAAAATTGCTATAATAGCTCTTTGGGGAACATTCTACAGGAAATACTTAGGTCAAAAGTCTAATAAACTAGAAAAAAAATGAACAAAAAATTGTTGATATTTATCCTTTTTCTGGTCAGTTTGCTTATAGTAACCTGTACCAATCAATCTGCTAAATTAGACTCTCAAAAAACATCTTTACCAGAAACAAAACCATTAACAATCTGGTGGACAAAAGGTTTTTATCCTGAAGAAGATGAAGCCATTAAACAAATAGTTGAAGAGTGGCAGAAAAACAGTGGTTATCCAGTTGAACTTCTTTTTTTCAACGATGATGAAAGTTTAAAAATAACTCTTCTTGAGGCTGTAGCAGCAGAAAAACCTCCAGATATTGTTTATAATTATGGTTTAGAATTTGGTATAAGTCCTCGTCTAGCATGGGAAGATAAATTAGCAGATGTTTCTGATGTGATTGAACCTGTTAAATCTCTTTACACTCAAACAGCTCTTACATCTGTTTATCTAAACAATAATGTAACTAAAAAACGTAGTTATTATGCAGTGCCAATCCAGCAACAAACTTTACATATTCATTATTGGCAAGATTTGCTCAAAGAAATTAATTTAACAACGTCAGATATACCTAATGAATGGAATAAGTTTTGGCAATTTTGGCAAAATACTCAAAAGATAATTCGTCAAAAAGATCAATCAGAAATCTATGGCATTGGTTTAACTATGTCTGCTGCTTCTGTAGATAACTTTTATGAATTTGAACAAATGTTGGAAGTTTATGATGTTAATTTATTAGATAAAAATGGAAAACTGCAAGTAGATAAACCCGAAGTTCGCCAAGGAATAATTAAAGTTTTAAATTGGGTTACTAATCTTTACAAAGATGGATATATACCTCCAGATTCAGTTCAATGGGCCGCAGTAGATAATAACGTTAGTTTTCTCAATCGTAATTTGTTAATGGTAGCTAATCCTACTTTATCAATTCCTACTTCTCAACGACAAGATTTAGAAGTTTATCAAGACCAAATTAAAACAATTGAATTTCCTAATGAACCAGATGGAGAACCAGCAAAATACCTAGTATCTGTTAAACAAATACTTACTTTTCAATCATCCTCTAATTTAGAGCAAGCTAAGAACTTTTTATCCTTCTTTATTCGCCCAGAAAATATAAGCGAATATCTACAACTTTCAGGAGGAAGATATTTCCCAGTAATGCCACAATTATTATCAGATAAATTTTGGCAAGATCAAACTGACCCTCATATTTCTGTAGCAGTTAAACAATTTCAAGAAGGTGCTACTCGACCTTTTAATTATGTAGTTAATCCTGCTTACTCTGAAGTATTATCACAAAATATTTGGGGCAAGGCAATTAAAAGAGTAATTGTTGATGGATTATCAACAGAAGATGCTACTGATGAAGCAATTTCTAAAATACAAGAAATATTTGCTCAATGGTAAACCAATTATTAATGGATAATGGATAATGGATAATTTATAATTGCTAATGGATAATGAATAATGGTAATCATTCAGCTATTAGCTAGCCCTTTATTAATGAATAATGGATAATTAATAATGAGACATAAATTTTTAGCAATAGTTTTGTTATTTATACTGAGTTTAATATTAGTTACTTGTAGCTCTAATCAACCTCAAAATTCTGTTCAAACACCTCCTTCAGATCAAGTTTTAACTATTTGGTGGAATCGAGGATATTATCCAGCACAAGATGAAGCTATACAAAAAGTTATTGCTAACTGGAAAGAAAAAACTAACAACGAAGTTGAAATTTCGTTTTTGACTACAGACAACCTTTTTGAAGCAGGTACTAATGCTCTAGCAGCAGGCAAACCACCAGATATATTTTTTTCTTCTATAGGAGAATATACTGTGATTCCTCAATGGGCTTGGGAAGGTAAATTAGTAGATTTTTCAGATGTAATTGAACCTGTCAAAAATTTATACAATGATACTGCTTTAAAGTCTGTTTATTTGTACAACAATGTTGAAGGTAAATATTCTAATTATGGATTACCAATTATGGAACAAGGTCTCCATATTCACTACTGGTATGATTTAATTAGTGAGGCAAATTTAGGAGAAGAAATACCAAAAAATTGGGATGAATTTTGGCAGTATTGGCAAAATGCACAAAAAAATTTACGTCAACAAGGTAAAAGTAATATTTATGGTTTAGGTTTGCCTATGTCTATTGATGGTATAGATACTTCTATTATCTTTGAACAAATTTTGGAGGCTAACAATTTACAAATACTAGATAAGGAAGGCAAACTACAAATAGATCAACCAGAATTCAGACAAAAAATTATTAATATTTTAGAATGGTACACTAACTTTTATAAAAATGGTTATGTTCCACCTAATGCAGTTAATTGGCGCAATTCTGATAATAATACTAATTTCCTCAATCGCAATAGTTTAATGACTATTAATCCAACTATGTCGATTCCTAGTTCCCAACAAGAAGATGAAGAAATTTACTTTAATCAAATGAGAACTATTGAGTTTCCTAATAATCCTAATGGAACCAAACCTATATCTTTAGTATCTATCAAACAACCTGTAATTTTTACATCTTCTGCTCATCCTAAATTAGCAAAAGAATTTTTATCATATTTAATACAACCAGAAAATTTAGGAGCTTATATTAAAGGTGCTAGAGGTCGTTATTTTCCAATAATGCCTCAACTTTGGGAAGACCCATTTTGGAACAATACAAAAGATCCCCATATTTCTGTAGCATCTCAACAGTTAACTGCCAATCAAACTCGTTTATTTAAAAATTCGATTAATCCTGCTTATTCTCAAGTACATTCAGAAAATATTTGGGGTAAGGCAATGCGACAAATTTTAATAGAAGGTTTATCGCCAACTGAAGCAACTGATATAGCTATTAAACGAATTACAGAAATATTTGCTCAGTGGTAAACCAATTATTAATGGATAATGAATAATTAATAATGGTAATCATTCAGCTATTAGCTAGCCCTTTATTAATGAACAATGGATAATGGATAATTAATAATGAGACATAAATTATTAGCAATAAGTAAAAGGTTGAAAATAAAGCTTTTATCCTATACCAAAAATAATAGTTAATTGCTGAGGTGCTAACAGCTCAATGCTGACAATACAGCAAAGTAAAAAATGAGGATATTAAGTCATGTATTTCTGGAAAAAAAGCCTCCTAATTCAAATTGTTGGTTCTTTTGTAATATTGTCATTGATAACAATATCAATTGTCGGATATACGACTTTTAATCAAGCACGAGAATCTTTAAAAGAATCAGTATTTCAACGCCTAAACTTTGCTATAAAATTTAAAGAGAATGAACTTAATCGTTGGACATTAGACCAACGAAAAAATATCTTAGCCATCACTGAGTTAACAGAAATTAGTAACCAAACAAAAATATTATTAACAACCAAAAAATCTACACCAGAATATAAATCAGCTCAAACTTCACTAGAGACTTCTTTAAAGTCTTTCACTAATAATCTTGACAACTTACAAGAAATTTTTGTTTTAAGTAGAAATGCTAGAATTTTAGTTTCTACTAATGCTAATCAAGTAGGCAAATATCAACCCTTAGTACAATATAGTGAGGTAACAAAAACTCCCACAGAAAATTTAGTTTCCAACTTTTACCCCTCTTCAGAAACAGGTAAACCTATGATTACCTTCGCTGTTCCTATTCTCAATGAAAATGGTAAACAATTAGGACTATTAGCTACTCATCTTAACCTAGAAAGAATTGATACTATTATTAGAAAACAAGCAGGATTAGGAGAAACATCAGAAACCTATTTAGTAGGTAATATTGGTAGTAGTTTGTCAAGAAGAAATGTATTTGTTTCCGCCACAAAATTTGGTTCAGAGGAATTTCCTGATGGCATTAGTAGTCAAGGTATTAATACTGCTATTAATGGTAAAAATGGTCAAGGTTTGTATCTAAACTATAGGGGAGTACCAGTTATTGGTGTTTATCGGTGGCTGGAATATCAAGACTTAGCATTATTAGTAGAAATAGAGCAAACAGAAGCATTTGCTCCTGCTCGTCATCTTGCTAGTTCAATTTTAATAATTGGTTTGATATTAGCTTTGCTAATGGCAGTAGCTATGTTATTATTAGGCCGTCAAATTGTACGACCAATTTTAGTGATCGCTCATACAGCTAAGTTAGTAAGTAAAGGCGATTTAACTCAAAAAGTGCCAGTATTAACTAAAAACGAAATTGGTTTCTTAGCTCAAACTTTTAATCAAATGATTCAAAAGTTAAACAGTTCATATCAGGAACTATCTAATTACAGTCAGTTTCTCGAAGTTAAAGTTGATGAAAGAACTCAAGAATTAAAAGAAAAAAATACAGATTTAGAACAAACACTTCATAAGCTAAAAGAAACTCAAGGTCAATTAATTCAGAATGAAAAAATGGTGGGTTTAGGTCAGTTAGTTGCTGGAATTGCCCATGAAATTAATAATCCGGTTAACTTTATTTCTGGCAACATTATATATGCCAGAGATTATGCAGAAAACTTGTTAGATTTAGTCAACCTTTATCAGGAATGTTACCCAGAACCAGTAGTTGAAATTAAAGATAAAGAAGAGATAATAGAGTTAGAATTTATTAGAGAAGATTTACCTGATTTACTAAATTCTATGCAACAAGGAACTAAAAGAATTCAAGAAATAGTTCTATCTATGCGCAACTTTTCTCGCCACGATCAATCTAGTCAAAAACAAGTTAATATTCACGAAGGTATAAACAGTACCCTACTAATTTTGCAACATCGGCTTAAACAAAAAGAAGGATTTCCAGAAATTAAGCTAATTAAAGAATATGGTAATTTGCCATTAGTCGAATGTTTAGCAGGTCAAATTAATCAGGTTTTTATGAATATTTTGGCTAATGGTATTGATGCTTTAGAAATGTCACCGGAAAAATCTAAATCTAAATTTATTTCTATTCAACCTCATATAAAAATTAAGACAGAAACTATCAATAAAGACTATATATCTATCCGCATTAGTGATAACGGACCAGGAATACCAGAAGAAGTAAAAAACAGAATATTTGAACCTTTTTATACAACTAAACCTGTAGGAAAAGGTACTGGTTTAGGATTATCTTTAAGTTATCAGATTATAGTTGAAAAGCATGGGGGTAATTTTTACTGCAATTCTATACTTGGGGAGGGTACAGAATTTGTGATTGAATTGCCTATCGTCTATAACTAAGGAAGAAGGAAGGAAGAAGAAGAAATAAGGAAGAAGCCAGAAGGCAGAAGCTTTAAGAGAATAAAAAACCTAATATTACGGTAGATATTCCTCCAACTTTTACACAAATGATACCAACGGAAATAATATAATTAATAATTTCTGAATAATATTGTCAGCATTCAGCATTCCGCAGAAAATACTTACATAATATTTGATAATGTATAGCGTTTCACAGAGCTATAAGGTACATCTATTTTTATTTTTGTCCTAAATGAAATCTCTATTTCTGTAAATATCAAAATTAATGCAGTTTGTTTGTGGGTAGACCAAACTTATAATTTTCAACATTATTTCACATTACTTCACAACATCTGTTACCATAGTTAAAAAAAGGTTAAGATATTTCTGGCCAAAAAAAAGGGTATCAAGATTCCAGTTTCAACCGGAAAAACTGATAACTGATAACTGATAACTGATAACTGATAACTAATAACTAAAATGGATACAGAGCAATATTTAGAAAATTACCCCGAAATAGATAAACCGCAAGAAGCTTGTGGAGTGTTCGGGATTTATGCCCCAGGAGAAGATATAGCTAAACTTACCTATTTTGGTTTGTATGCTCTACAGCACCGAGGTCAAGAGTCAGCAGGAATTGCTACTTTTCAAGATGATCAACTATACATACACAAGGGAATGGGGCTAGTATCTCAGGTATTTAAGGAGTCTGTCCTACAACAATTACCAGGCAACTTAGGGATTGGTCATACTCGCTATTCTACTACTGGTTCTAGTCATATTAGAAATTCTCAACCTGCTGTGGTTGATACTCAGTTAGGTTCATTAGCTATAGCACATAATGGTAATCTTGTCAATACAGTAGATTTAAGGGAAGAATTAATCAAACGTGGGTGTGATTTTAATACCACTACAGATTCAGAAATGATTGCCTTAGCGATCGCCACAGAAGTAAAAATGGGCAAAACTTGGCTAGAAGCTGCTATTAGTGCTTTTCACCTCTGTGAGGGAGCCTTCAGTTTAACCATTGGTACTCCAGAAGGTGTGATGGGAGTACGAGACCCCCACGGTATAAGACCTCTGGTGATTGGTATTCTGGAAGATATAAACCCAAAAAGATATGTCCTCGCTTCAGAAACCTGTGCATTAGATATTATTGGTGCAGGATATCTGCGGGATGTGGAACCAGGAGAGTTAGTTTGGATTACAGAAGAAGGTATGGCTTCTTTCCACTGGAATCAAAAACCTCAGAGGAAACTGTGTGTGTTTGAAATGATTTATTTTGCCCGTCCCGATAGTATGATGGAAGGGAATAGTTTATATACCTACAGACTCAGAATTGGACGGCAGTTAGCCAAAGAATCCTATGTAGACGCTGATATGGTGATAGGTGTTCCTGATTCTGGCATTCCCGCGGCGATCGGTTTTTCCCAAGAATCTGGTATTCCTTATGGAGAAGGATTAATAAAAAATCGGTATGTTGGTCGTACTTTTATTCAACCAACTCAGCACATGAGGGAATCAGGTATTCGTATGAAACTTAATCCCCTCAAAGATGTGTTGGAAGGTAAAAGAATAATTATAGTTGATGACTCAATTGTTCGGGGTAATACCAGCAAGAAAATTGTTAAAGCTTTACGAGATGCTGGTGCCAAAGAAGTCCATGCCAGAATTTCTTCCCCAGCAGTAACTCATCCCTGTTTTTATGGACTTGACACAGATAACCAAGAACAATTAATAGGAGCAACAAAATCAGTAACAGAAATTGCTGAACAAATAGGTGTTGACTCTCTAGTATATTTGAGTTGGGAGGGAATGTTGACTTTAACAGAACAAGATCCTAAAACTTTTTGTTCTGCCTGTTTTACTGGTGACTATCCTATTCCTTTATCAGAAGAATTAAAGCGTTCCAAATTAATTTTGGAAAACATAGTTCAAGTTTAAGAGAGAAGAGAAGAAGGAAGAAGGAAGAAGGAAGAAGGAAGAAGGAAGAAGGAAGAAGGAAGAAGGAAGGTAAACATCAATATATCTTGACTATCCTATTCCTTGATCAGAAGAATTAAAGCGTTCCAAATTAAAATTAATTTTGGAAAAGATAGTTTAAGCTTAAATCGTATGATGTGTGCTTAAACGATAGGGGTTAGGTGTACAGATATCTGCAAAAATTAAAAATAAAATCATTCTTATGAAAAAAACACACTTCTTTTCAGATTACGGTGTTTTTTTTTATCAAAAGCAATCTTTACTGACTCATGTTATCAATTCTTGTTTGATATTCATCCTTATTTTCTGTTTTAAATAAATTATCCATCAGTCAACTTAATAACTGAGATTCATGATTATCAACATAATAATCGTCTTTACCAAAAATTTTCAAGAAATACATTAAACTTTTATTTTCAAGATTATCATAAACTTATTCTCTTATTTCATTATCAGAAATATTGTCGTCCTTCTTTGCCTCTTTGGCTGGTTTGATTAACTCTTGAAATTTTTCTCTGTCTTCTTCGTTAGTCATATTTTATCTAGCGTATAAACTTTCAATTTAAAATATTGAATAGATACCTTAGTTAAATTATTTCATACAACTTTTACAGTTGTCTACTTTTTAGAATTTATTAATATTAACAATAATTTCAATGAAATACACTTTGAGATAGGAACTTGAAATTAGTTGACAAAATTTAATATAGTTAGTTTTTTTCGTGTTGATATGATGGCTGATGGGTGAATGCTGACAAATTTTGAGTATAATAGAATAGAAAAGAGCAGTTAAATAATTAATAATTAATAATTAATAATTACCTCTTTTGATAAAGAAGAGAATTGACAAAAAGGAATTTTTTTCTCTTATCTTAGTCGATTATATATGGCGTTTCGCTGGGGAAAGCTTTCCTTACGGAATGCTATCGCAAATTCTAATTACCGCTTTTTTCTCCATGAATGGAGAAACTTTATACCTTTATTTTTCAGTAATCTTGGGTAAGAAAAACTAATGAATAAAAAACAGGAATCATCCTTCTGGAAATCAATGACTAATCAAGCATCAAAAGTCAGAGAAAATTTTAGCAAAGAAGTATCTAAAGCAAGTAAATCAATCAGTGAGCAAGCCGCAGAAGTAACCAAGAAGAAAGCATCAGAAATGGAAGAAGCTATTAGCAATAAAGCATCGAATGTTAGTAAATATTTTCGAGAAAGTACCCAAAAATATACTGGGAAAAACCAGAAAGTTAATTCTGAAGTATGGCAAGAAACAGAAAATAATTTAGAGCAAGAAGAAATATATCATATTTTTATTGGTTATCAGACTGCTAATCAGGGAAGCACTCAGAAAGTTACTCTAAAATCAGGTAAAAGTTATAACGTTAGAATTCGCCCTAATAGTACGGAAGGTTCAACTTTACGACTACAAAAATGTGGTTTACAAGGTAATGATGCCTTTCTAGTTTTACATACTTTTTATAATCCCGAATTAAACCTAGACCGTCGAATAAATAGTTTAGTAATTCGTGCTTCAATTTATGACAGAAGTAAGACTAGATGTTTAGAAGCTTATAACAGAATTAATGCTGGTTTATATACTTATGATTTAGCAGCAATGAATTTATTAGATTTTCTTGTAGAGTTATCAAATATAGATTCATTAGTTGGTTTGCGCTACAGAATAGCCAGTGAAAATTCTCGGTGGGTTGGTATTGATAAAGGTTTGGAACAAGTTTTAGATTCTAGTAATTTAATGGAAGTTGAAAAACATAATTTGAAAGGAAGTTATATCTTTATTAAATCTGGAGAACCTCTACCTAATCTTGATAAATTTAGACAGTTAAATACAATTATTTTAAATTCAGCGATCGCTCCAGGATTAAAAGATAAATATTTATTAGCAAGTGCAACTTCTATGGCAACCAGAATAGATATTTTAATCCTCAATTTAATTTATAATAGTACGGAAATAGATCAGAATCAGCATGGTAAATATTTATCTGTTTATCAACAACTTAGAGAAGGTGTAAAAGTAGATAATGAAGTTCTAGAAAATTTAGATACTTTAATTTTTCAAGCTGAAATTCCCCAGATTTGTAAAATTGTATATCAGCTTTTAAGAGATAGATATTTTGAATCAGAATTAGAAGTAAATCAAAATAATTTCCATACAGCTTTTAGCAAATTGAAGAAAGCAGAAAAATTTGTAAAAAAGGCAGAAAATTCAGAAAAAATTACCAACAGTTTTGGTAATATTGCTATTCAAAAAGGTATGTTAATAGCAGGAATGGATGATGCTGTAATTAATGGTGGTGTGGGAGTATTAGCAGGAGTAAAAGTTTTAAAAGGCGGAGAAGCTTTAATTGGAGCAGTAGGCTTAGTAGTGATCGCTGCGACTTTAGAAACCAGTACGCAGGAGAAAATAAAATTAGGAATTACTGAAGAAGGTAATTTTTCTGGAGAAGTTGCTTATAGTGGAATTATAAATGCTATTAATCAAGTTAGTTGGGTTATTGGTAATAAAACAGAAAGAAAATTAGAACAAGAATTTGATGTTTTGAAGATGTTTAAAGGGAATCAAAATAGGCAGGAAATTTTACAAGAATTGGAAACTAAATTGTATACTGCAAATCCATAAACTAATAAACCAGCTATCTTTAATTTTAGGAGAAAATATCAGGTATTTCTTGTTCCCTAAAAACCATGCAATATTGATAATTGATAATGAAAATGATATAGGAGTAGATTATTTCCTAACATCAATCTTCAAGAATAAAGAAATTATCAAAATAATTATTATTACCCCATTGATAAATACTAAAATCTTTGATATCTAGAGATAAAATTCGTCCTGTTTGGCATTTTTCGGCTAAGAGAACAAGGGAAGCATCTGCTAAATCCATCGTTCAATAATGGATAATGGATAATTACCTCTCCCTAAAACGGATAGGATTGAATAAAAGGAAAAAATTTATTTCTCAAGGGGAGATTAGATATGGTTAGGGAACCGATCCATCTCACCCTGGGGGAAGCTCGGCTTTTTCCTCCGGAATGCTTCGCTTTCCATGTGGCGCAGCGTTTTCGTATAGGGAATGCTGCGCTTTCCATCTCGGCTTAAGGGCCGTTTCGCTGCGCGACATATAAAGCGAAGCGCAAAAACGACCGCTTTTTGCCCTATCCAAGGGGAGACTTCAAGGCGCGAATTATTTAATTATTTAATTATTAATTATTCGGTAAATCTCTATATTTAGTCATTAATTCTCTAATTCTGAGAACATCGTTATTTTGAATTTCAAATACTTCAAATAATTCCTCAGAAATAGCATTAATAAAAGTAATTGCTGCTTGAGGAGTGCTTGAGGAGTAGGGTGTGAAAGCGCTCGCGTAACGCACCATTTTTCAAACGTAACCCGCTTTAAAAATTACTTAATTATTAATTTATTATAGTATTTTTAAATTATGATAATGGTGCGTTACGGTGCTAGCGGTAACGCACCCTACTGAACTGAAAACAAGTTGATAACTGAAAAGCTAAAGAAACCCAAAATCCGGTATCAACAATAATCATTTATTCTCCCATTTCTTTCATCAAAATTGCCTCGGAATTTTCAGCTAAATCTGGTTCTGCCTCAATACAACCAAGTTGGTTAAATTTTTCTAGCTGTTTTCGAGAGTCTTTGAAGACTTTTTCGTAATAATCTTCTCAGGCATCTCTAATAATTTAATCAATATTTTGTTGAGTTTTTTTATTGGATAAAAGCCAGCTTTTTTTAGCTTATAATTCGTCGATTTTAGTAGCAATTTCTATCCTTTATTTTTTTTATTAGATAGAGCAATCTTATTATAACAACTGATGTTATAATTTATAGGCATTAAATATTACTATTTGTCATAAAAATGTCAAGATAAAATATAGCAACTATTGTAAAACTTTGAGAATATTTTTCTGATGAACAGCAGGAAAGAATTATTGAGCATTTAAGAGAATATATTGCAGATTTTCAAGATGAATTAAAGTGGGATAAATCTTTTGAAAAAAACAAGGTAATTTAGTAGCAGCAGCAAGAAAAGTGAAGCAAGAAATTACTGAAGGAAAAGGGCAGATAATCAGTTATAATAAGTTATGAAGTCATTTAAGTTATCAGTAACTTTGAGTTTTTTCGGTGAATTTAAAAGTTAGAAAGTTGGCGATAACTATTTTATTTACTTTAAAAAACAAATTAAGTAGGGTGCGTTACATTTCATTAACGCACCACCCCCAGATATTGCATCCATCCGTGTATCCGTGGCAAAATTCGTGTGTGCTTTCTTCTCTCTTTAAACCTAATTTAAAAATGAATAATTTTACCGAATAATTAATAATTAAATAATTAAACAATTCAGCTTTATTGACCTCTCCTTTTAGGGAGAAGTAATTATCCATTATCCATTATCCATTATCCATTACCCATTAATGAAATCTATATCTCAACTACCCATAGTTATCGGTGTTACAGGAGCATCAGGACTCATTTACGCTGTCAGAAGTATTAAATATTTACTAGCAGCTAACTACACCATTGACTTAGTAGCATCAAAAGCATCCTATTCAGTGTGGCAAGCAGAACAAAATATTAAAATGCCTGCTGAAACAACTAAACAAGAAATATTCTGGCGGGAACAAGCTGGAGAAGAAAACAATGGCAAACTCCGTTGTCATCCTTGGCAAGATATCGGGGCAAATATTGCCAGTGGTTCCTATCGAACTCAGGGTATGATAATTATTCCTTGTAGCATGGGAACTGCTAGTAAGTTAGCTGCTGGATTCAGTTCAGATTTATTAGAGCGGGCAGCAGATGTACAATTAAAGGAAGGTGGAAAATTAGTTATCGTACCACGAGAAACACCTTTGAGCTTAATTCATTTACGAAACTTAACTACTCTGGCAGAAGCAGGAGCCAGGATTGTTCCAGCAATTCCCGCGTGGTATCATAATCCCCAAACCATAGAAGATTTGGTAGACTTTGTGGTAGCTCGTGCTTTAGACCAATTTGATTTAGATTGTGTTCCTCTGAAACGGTGGGTTGGCCATGAATAGAAATCCGGATTTATTATTACCAGCAACTTCAATAGTCATTATCGGTGGGTTGGCCTTATTTACTTGGCAAAATTGGTCCCCTAGTTTGTCCTTAACTTTTCTGGGGTTAACATCTATACCTCTACCTGTTTCTATATTAGTTTTGGGCGGTTTTGTTGCAGGTATCGCTACTTACTCATTGATATATAGTATTTTTGAACTTTCAAATTATCTGTTAACACTAAATTTAGAACCTGCCAGACCTCAATCTAGAAATATTCAGGATCGAGAGAAACGAAGGGAAAGTACGAAGACATACATACAATCTGATGAAATCTCAGATTCTCAAAGTTTTATTAACCTCAATAAAGATAAGGAAACAGGGGAGGAAGATGAAAATTTTGATGACTGGGAAGAAGGACCTCCTAAAGTTAAAAAATCTTGGGATAATAGCACAAAAGAAGAAGATATTGAAGAGTCAGAAGAAGCAAAAACGGAGTCTAAGTCTGGTTCTGTTTATTCTTATGGTTATCGGGAACCCAGTGGTTCTGGGGTTGGTCAAACTGAGTCTGTATATGATGCAGATTTTCGGGTGATTACTCCACCACCGCCTAGAGATACATCTAAATCTAGTGAGGATAAAGAGACTGAATCTGATGAGACAATCAAGTGAAAGTCTGGAGCGTAATAAGTGGTGACACAACCTTCTAGGTTGTTACAGCAAAAGAAGGCTGTGCTACAGGAATTTGTAACACAACCTTTTGTTACAGCAAAAGAAGGCTGTGCTACAGGAATTTGTAACACAACCTTTTGTTACAGCCTAGAAGGCTGTGTTACAAATAGCTATAATGATAATTCTGTAGGGACGCTCCATGGAACGTCCCTACTTTTATAATAAAAATTGTTCTATTTTTGAGAAACAATCTGTGACCGAAAAATAACTTCAAGACTTAGGCAAAGAAACCCGGTTTCTGGGTTCGCCTAATCCAGTTCCCCCCTTACAAAGGGGGGTTAGGGGGGATTTATCTTTAATTCTCTCCCTGCCCTAGCCTCCTTTATTTGTAAGGGGGGAGCTTTATCCCCCCCTTTCCCCCCTTACAAAGGGGGGAGTAATATACTGATAACTGAAAATGACTGTTACACCTTTAAATCCAACTACAACTCAACAACCAGATTCCTTGGGCAGATATGGCCAGTTTGGCGGTAAATATGTCCCAGAAACATTAATGCCTGCCCTCTTTCAACTAGAGGCAGCTTACAAACAATATAGTCAAGACCCGACTTTTCAACAAGAACTACAACAATTATTAAAAGATTATGTAGGTCGTCCTAGTCCTCTCTATTTTGCCGAACGTCTGACTGCTCATTATGCTAGACCAGATGGCACAGGACCACAAATATATTTGAAACGGGAAGATCTCAACCATACTGGAGCGCACAAAATTAATAATGCTTTAGCACAAGCTTTATTAGCTTGCAGAATGGGCAAAAAACGGATTATTGCGGAAACAGGTGCAGGTCAACATGGTGTTGCTACTGCTACAGTTTGCGCTCGGTTTGGTTTGGAGTGTGTGATCTATATGGGCGTTCACGATATGGAACGTCAAGCTCTGAATGTATTCAGAATGCAACTGATGGGAGCGGATGTGCGGCCAGTAGAAGCTGGTACGGGTACTCTGAAAGATGCGACTTCGGAAGCTATTCGCGACTGGGTGACAAATGTGGAGACTACTCATTATATTTTGGGTTCGGTTGCCGGACCTCATCCTTACCCAATGATGGTGCGTGATTTTCATGGGGTTATTGGGGTGGAAACCCGCGCTCAATGTTTGGAAAAGTGGGGCGGTTTACCTCATATTTTGATGGCGTGTGTTGGCGGTGGTTCTAATGCGATGGGTTTATTCCATGAGTTTATGAATGATACGTCAGTGCGAATGATCGGTGTGGAAGCTGCTGGCGAGGGAGTTGATACTAATAAGCACGCTGCAACTTTGACTCTGGGTCGTGTGGGTGTGTTGCATGGAGCGATGAGTTATTTGTTGCAGGATGAGGAAGGTCAGATAATAGAACCCCATTCTATTAGTGCTGGTTTAGATTATCCTGGAGTCGGTCCTGAACATAGTTTTTTGAAGGATAGCGGTAGAGCGGAGTATTATAGTGTGACTGATAAGGAAGCGGTGGATGCTTTTCAACGTTTGTCTCAGTTGGAGGGTATTATTCCGGCGCTGGAAACTGCTCATGCGATCGCTTATTTGGAAACTCTTTGTCCGCAGTTAAGTGGTAGTCCGCGTATTGTGTTGAACTGTTCGGGACGTGGGGATAAGGATGTACAAACTGTGGCGAAGTTTTTGGAAGGATAGTTAATTTTTTAATAATGGATAATTGATAATTACTTTTTCCTAAAAGGAAGAGGATTAAATAAAAGGAAAAAATTTATTTTTTTCCCTTTTAAAAGGGAAGCTTTCAACCTTAATTATTTAATTATTTAATTATTTACCGAAGAATTAATTTGTAGGGGTTTGGTTTCCAAACCCTCTAAATAGTTTAGTAATTAATATTAACAAGACTTACGCAGTACCGCTGTATCTATTTATTTATGGGCAAATGCCATTTACCCCTACGTTTGGTGTATTATTGAATATTTTGTGTAAGTTCTGATTAATCATTAAAATACTATAGTTTCCCTAATCTATAAATACTAATTACTTTTCTTTGTTGTTTCCTTTTTTGTTTGATTAATAATTGCATCGCAAATATAGTCACATATTCCTTTAACATTCCACGAGTATTTCCCATCATTACCTGGTAAATTTACCTCCAGTTTTTCTAACTGAATTTTAAATTCTTTTTCTAGTGCCATTTGCAATTCCATTAATACCAATTTAAATTTCATATTATCTAATTTATCTACACTAAAACTTGTCTCTAATTCAACTCTTTCTATATTAATTTTCAATTCCTGACTAATTACTTTTTTAACCCTTTCTAAGATTTTACTTCTAACTAAAACTTTACTTCTAAGTTTATCGGCATTTTTTTCAGCATCTTTTGTAATTAACTTTAATCCTATTTCTGCAAACTGATTTTCCTCAAGACTTTCTATGATCTGACTATTTATTAACTCTTCTAATGTCCGATGATAGACTTTAAGAAGATAGGCTTTTATCATCTCTTTTCTGTACCCGACAGGAATACCACCAATATTTTCTCCATACTCTTTTTCAATTTCAATTTCTTCTGAATAAACATAATATTTAGGAACTGAATTTTCCATAAACAACATTAAATATGGATATTCTTGATTATTTTTGGTTTGAACTTGACTCAACAAAACTAGGAATAGTTCATCTAAGTGAGTAAATACAATTCTTAGGTTAGAGGGCAAATCAAATTTTTTGCAGTGAACAAGATTAATTTTATTTAACTCTAATTTTAAGTTTTCAGTTAAGAATTTAACAACTATTTTTTTGAAAATAATCAAGTCAAATAAATCTCCAACTGTGGTATAAAGTATATTATCTTCCATCTCCAATGGAAATTCTTTTTTTAGTGCTTTAGCTAGAGGAGTATCAGAAAATTTTGTCTCAGTTGTTAATCCTAAATTATCGATCAGATGACTATCTAAAGTTATTTCCTCTAAACTGACTTTTAAGTATTTACTAATCATATTTTGTACCTTCATAAATTCTGGAAGCTGATTTTTATCTCTGCCAGACTTTTCTAAAGCTATCTCTATATTTTTAATTCTTTTGGCTTCAATTATCCGTTTTTCTTCCTCAGCTTTCCTGCGAATTTCTGATTCAATACGGAGTTTTTCTTCTTCAACTTTCCTCCGCCTTTCTACTTCAAGTACCTTGGTTTTTCTGATTATTTCCTCTTGAATATATTGAACAATAAATTCTTTGGAAATTTCCACAAATTCTGATTGAGAAATATTTTCTCTTGTCTGAGTATTTCTGGCTTTATCTATTATTTCATCATAACCATAAATTATGAATTTTTTAGTCTCATTTTCTTCAGCATAAACTGTATATTTAGGATTTCCTTTTTCTAACAAAATGAGCAAATATTGATACTTTTGATTATTCTTAGTTTGGAGTTGATTTAACAAAATTATTTCTAATTGATCTGGATAATTAAATATCTTGATATTTGACTGAGATGGTAAATTAAATTTTTTCCGAGCGACCAGATTAGAGTTAGAAATATTTTCTCTGATTTCAGTAATTTTTCTGGGCATTTTTTCTAGGAGTGTTATTTTAGCTATCAGTTATCAGTAAACATCCAATAAATTTGGAGCCTTGAAATACTGATTTATCGGGAACCGTGTTAAATATTTTTTATCCCCTTAAAAAGGGAGGCACATACCCTCATTTTTTGGTAAAATTATAAAAAATTTAGGCGATAAAATTATATCATTTTAAACTTATCTAATAAATATTTTATAGCGATCGCCAAATTTTACTTTTCTAATAATCATTAAACAAAGCTTGTTTTAATTATTCTTATATCTACGGAAATTCCATGAAAATTTTCTACTGATAAAATTTAGAAAAGTTGTTGATAAATGTTATGATATTTATCGTTAATACAAGATAATTTTTGATAAAGGATAATGCCAGCTACACCAGAAAGTATCCACAGTTTTCTTAACTATTGTCGAGAATATATTAGTGGTAGAGAAAGAAGTGATAGTCAGTTATTTTTAGATAGATTTTTTCAAGCATTTGGATATGCAGGTTTAAAAGAAGCAAGTGCTAAATGTGAAGAGGTAGTTCCTGATGGTAGTCGCCAGGGAAAAACGGGATTTGCCGATTTATTTTGGCAGGGTGGAAATCTAGCTTCAGTATTAGTTGAAATGAAATCTAAACAGATAAAAAATCTCCATAAATATTACGGTCAAACTTGGGAATATGCTAGAAATTTAACACCACAACCAAAATATGTAATTCTCTGTAACTTTGAAGAATTTTGGATTGATGATTTTGACAGACTTTGTTGATACTCCTATTGATATTATTTCCTTAATTGAATTATATCATTTTAAACTTATCTAATAAATATTTGTTAGCGATCGCCCTCGTTTTACCTTTCTAATAATTATTAATCGGAGGGGGTACTGATTATTCTTATATGTACAGATATTCCGTGGAACATTTATACTCATAAAATGTATAAAATTCCTCGATAAATGGTATTATATTTATCGTTAATACAAGATAATTTTTGATCAAGGATAATGCCAGCTACACCAGAAAGTATCCACAGTTTTCTTAACTATTGTCGAGAATATATTAGTGGTAGAGAAAGAAGTGATGGTTGGTTATTTTTAAATAGATTTTTTCAAGCATTCGGATATGGAGGTTTAAAAGAAGCAGGTGCTAAATATAAAGAGATAGTTTCTGATGGTAGTCGCCAGGGAAAAACAGGATTTGCCGATTTATTTTGGTCGCGTCAAAATCTAGCTTCAGTATTAGTTGAAATGAAATCTAAACGGATAAAAAATCTCCATAAACATTACGGTCAAGCTTGGGAATATGCTAGAAATTTAACACCACGACCAAAGTATGTAATTCTCTGTAATTTTGAAGAGTTTTGGATTTATGATTTTGACAAATTAGTTGATACTCCTATGGATATTATTCCTTTAGTAGAATTGCCGGAACGTTTGAATGTTTTTACCTTTATGGAACACACTTCAACTATTCCTAAATTTCGTAATTCTCAAGTTGTAGAAGTAACGAAAAGAGCTGCTGAAAGAATGGGAGAATTATTTCAGAAACTTAAAGCTAGAAGTGGGAGTAATTTTACTGTTGAAGAAGCTCAAATATTTGTACTCCAATCTGTCTTGGCAATGTTTGCTCAATGGCGAGGTTTATTACCAGAAAATCTGTTTACTAATTCTATTCAAAAATGTCTAAAAGGAGAAAGCACTTATGACATTTTATCTGGTCGTTTATTCCAAGAAATGAATAATCCAGGAATTACAAAAGTTGGTATGTGTAAAGGTGTAGATTTTTTCAAGGTTGGATTATTTGCGACTATTCCTCAAATTGAATTACATCGAGAAGAATTAGAATATTTAGAAGCTTCAGCGCAGGAAGATTGGAGTAAAGTTCGACCTACAATTTTTGGTAATATTTTTCAAAGTATGATGGATGAAAAAGAACGTCATGCAGGAGGGATTCACTTTACTTCAGAAAATGATATTATGAAAATAATTCGACCGACGATTAGTAAATTTTGGGAAGACAAAATTGAGGGAGCTAATACTGTTAAAGAATTAGAATTTATCAAAACAGAAATGGGGAATTATCGAGTTCTCGATCCTGCTTGTGGTTCGGGAAATTTTCTTTATATGGCTTATCAAGAATTGAAACTTTCCGAACAGTTATTATTAGATAAATTAGCCGAAATTTCTCAATCATCTCAGTTAGAAAAGGGGTTTGTTACGCCCTTACAATTTTATGGCATAGACAATAATTCTTTTGCCGTGGAACTAGCACGAGTAACATTAACTATTGCTCGTAAAGTTGCCATTGATAAACTAGGAATAAATGAAACAGTTTTACCTTTAGATACCCTCAACAAAAATATTGTTTGTAAGGATGCTTTATTTTGTAAATGGCCTCAAGTAGATGCCATTATTGGCAATCCTCCTTTTCAGTCTAAAAATAAAATGCAGGTCGAATTAGGTCGTAGTTATCTTAATAAATTAAGAGAGAAATATTCAGAAGTTCCAGGGAGAGCAGATTATTGTGTTTATTGGTTTAGAAAAAGCCATGATGAATTACCAGAAAATGGTCGTGCTGGTTTAGTAGGAACTAATACAATACGGCAAAATTATTCTCGCGAAGGAGGGTTAGATTATATTGTTAATTCGGGTACTATTACGGAAGCTGTTTCGAGTCAACCTTGGTCTGAAGATGCCGTAGTTTATGTTTCAATTGTTAATTGGGTTAAGGGAAAAGTAATTGGTAAAAAGAAGCTTTATAATCAAATTGGAGATAAAGAAAATAACTCTTGGGAAATGATGGAACTAGACTATATTAATTCTGCTCTTTCTGCAGGATTTGATGTTACTCAAGCTAAACGATTAAAGATTAATTCTGATTCCCAAAGTTGTTATCAAGGGCAAACTCACGGACACGAAGGTTTTTTATTAACTCCAGCAGAAGCAAAAGAAATGATGGTTAGTTCTAGTAAAAATTCTGAGGTAATTTTTCCTTATTTAACTGGGGATAATTTATTGTCAAGTATTCCACCACAACCACAACGATATGTAATAGATTTTTACCCACGAGAAATAGACGAAGCTAAAAAATATAAACTGCCATTTCAACGAATTAAAAAATTAGTTTTACCCATCAGAGAATTAGCAGCAGAAACAGAAATTAAACGGAATGAAATAGCTCGTAAAAAAAATCCTCAAGCCAAAGTTAATAGACATCATCAAAACTTTCTAGCTAAGTGGTGGTTGCTTTCTTATTCCAGACCAGAATTAATCCGCAAAATTGCAAATTTATCTCGATATATTGTTTGTAGTAGAGTCACAAAAAGACCTATTTTTGAATTTATTAATTCTGCTATTCGACCTAGCGATGCTTTACAAGTTTTCCCACTTGATGATGACTATTCTTTTGGTATTTTACAATCAAGTATTCATTGGCTTTGGCTTACCGAACGTTGTTCAACTTTAAAAGGTGATTTTCGTTATACATCTAATAGTGTTTTTGATACATTTCCCTGGCCGCAAAATCCAACTTCAGAACAAATTATTAATGTGGCAAATGCAGCCGTAGAATTAATCAAAGTTCGTCGTCAACTTATGGATAAAAATCAAATTAGCTTGAGAGAAATTTATCAAAATTTAGAGCAAACCAAAAACACAAAATTACACCAAGCAGAGAAAAATCTTGATAATAAAGTATGTTCTGCTTATGGAATAAAAAATAATGAAGAACCTCTGAAATTTCTCTTTGAACTTAATTTAGAAGTAGCCAAAATGGAAACTGATAATCAATCAGTTATTTCTCCAGGAATACCGCCTTTTATCACAAATAATAGTAAATTAATTAGTGATAGTTGTATAATGGTTTAAAGTAAGCAGTCAGCTATCAGCTTTTGAAGCAAATCTATAATTTTCGGCCATAAATACATAGTGCTTGCTGATTAAATGTCAAATCATTAACAGAGAGATATTAAAGGCTATTTATTGCTCATTGCCAAGCTTCAACAAGAGACTTTTTCAGCAACCTATATATAGGATTTAACAATGTCAGATATATGGTTGAAAAGTAGAAATTCAAAGAATGTTTGCCATTCATTTTTATTGCCATTGAGCTGAATGCTTGCCGCTTAATAGACCTGCTCTAATGTAAAATTTTTCTTGATTCCTTAGATTTCCTAGAAAATAGAAAGATGCAGGGTGACACAGACATTTTGCCTGTAAAATAATTACTTCAATGAAAGAAAATCTCCTCTAAAACTTAGAGTATAATAATCCTAAATAGGTTGTAATATTTTCTTGTAGGGGTTTAGTCTCCAAACCCCCATAGTTTCCACAAATAATTTAGGATTGCTATATTTCGATTTTCTCCTGCAAAAAGTAAACTTAAATAAATCGTACATACTAGAGAGTATATTAAATAAATGAATCATAAATATTTTCAACCAATTTTCTGGAGTCTCACGATATTTTTGAGTAGTTGTAATTATCAACAATTAACTCAAAACTTACCAGAAATGCTTAATCTCAAACAAATCTATATTTCTATATCAAATGCAGCAGTTCCACAAGATATTAATCAGTTAGAACAATCTGTATTTGCTCAAATAAATCAATATCGAAAATCTCAAAGTTTACCCCCTCTCCAGTGGGATAATACTATTGCTCAACAAGCAAAAATTCATGCTCAACAAATGGCAAATGGAGAAACAACTTTTAGCCATGATGGATTTCAACAAAGAGTAGAAATAATCAAGCAAAAAATTCCTTACGGAGGTGGTGCAGAAAACATAGCTCAAAATATGGGTTATAGTAATCCTGGAGAAGTAGCTGTAGAAGGTTGGATTAAAAGTCCTGGTCATCATCAAAATATAGTAGGTGACTATGATTTAACAGGTATTGGTATTGCTCAAAATTCTCAAGGAACATATTACTTGAATCAACTTTTTATTAAAACGAGAGCTTCACTTAATATTAATATTAATCAGTTGGAAAAATCTGTATTTGCTCAAATAAATCAATATCGAAAATCTCAAAGTTTACCCCCTCTCAAGTGGGATAATACTATTGCTCAACAAGCAAAAATTCATGCTCAACAAATGGCGAATGGAGAAACAACTTTTAGCCATGATGGATTTCAACAAAGAGTAGAAATAGTCAAGCAAAAAATTCCTTACCAGGGTGCTGGGGAAAATATAGCTAATAATCTGGGTTATAATAATCCTGGAGAAGTAGCTGTAGAAGGTTGGATTAAAAGTCCTGGTCATCATCAAAATATAGTAGGTAACTATGATTTGACAGGTATTGGTATTGCTCAAAATTCTGAAGGAACATATTACTTGAATCAGCTTTTTATTAAGACTAGATAGGAAAGATTAATTAATAATTAATAATTAATCATGGATAATTAATCATGGATAATTGATAATGAAAACTATCTCTAATTATCAATTATCCATTGGTAAGTTAATCTAGTACTGTATTGTTTCACCTAAAACTGTGCATTAGCTTTTAACTTGAAAATTCTGACTTTTAACTGTTGAATGAAAATCTCTGACTTAGGAATTCTTATTTTTAACTGTTGAATGAAAATCTGTGACTTAGGAATTCTTATTTTTAACTGTTGAATGAAAATCTGTGACTTAGGAATTCTTATTTTTAACTGTTGAATGAAAATC
>NZ_JAYKGW010000113.1:0-29062 GCF_035285525.1 Okeania sp.
GAATGAAAATCTCTGACTTAGGAATTTTGACTTTTAACTGTTGAATGAAAATCTCTGACTTAGGAATTTTGACTTTTAACTGTTGAATGAAAATCTCTGACTTAGGAATTTTGACTTTTAACTGTTGAATGAAAATCTCTGACTTAGGAATTTTGACTTTTAACTTTTGAATTTAATCTATATGGCGAAACTCTACAAAGCAACAGGAATAAATCTCAAAACTATGCCTTTAGGAGAATCAGATCGTTTATTAACCATCCTAACTCCAGAATATGGTTTGATTCGAGTCGTAGCTTCCGGAGCTAGGAAGCCAAAATCTAAACTGGGGGGTAGAAGCGAACTATTTGTCGTCAATCAATTATTGATTTCCCAGGGGCGATCGCTCGACCGAATCAACCAAGCAGAAACCATAACATCTTACACTGGTCTTAGTCAAAACCTGGGAAAATTAGCAGCAGGTCAATATTTAGCAGAATTAGTCCTTTATCAAGCTCTCAGCGAACATCCTCAAACTGAGCTTTTCTATCTACTCAACGAACACCTCGAACGTATAGAACAACTGCACCATAAAACTGACCGACTTTGGCATACCCAACTCATAGCATACCTTGCTCATGGAATATATCACTTACTCGCCATAGAAGGAATAGCTCCCCAAGTCCATAAATGTTGCGCTACAGGAAATGAACTAGAGCCAAACTTTAATTATTCTGACTGGCAAATTGGTTTTAGTATGGATGCAGGAGGAGTTATTAAAATTGATGATATTTCTGTTGTACAATCAGACTACCAAAATTTATCAAACCAAAACTCTAGTACCAAAATTAATACCCTGCTCAATGCTAATCAACTTTTACTGCTTCAACAACTACCACAAGCTAAACTTCAGACTTTAGTTCAACTGACTGCTTATCAAGATTGGGTGAAAGTGGAAAAACTTTTAAGAAAATATACCCAATATCATTTAGGTTATTCTATCCGTTCTGCGGAATTAATTGATACTTATTTACAATTATCATCAATACATCCATAGGTTTTACATACTATTGTAGGGGTTTGGTCTCCAAACCCAATTTTTTTCACAAATCATTATTAATTATTCATTAAAATGCAATTATCTGATTCAGATTTAACAAAAGAACCAAAACCAGAAAACCAACCCGATCCAGAATCTACTGCGGAAGCATCTATAACAACTGAAGAATCCGAACGTGGACTTTTACCAGTGCTGAAAAACGGTAAATTCTTAACTCTCTGGAGTGGTCAAGTATTTTCTCAACTCGCAGACAAAGTTTACTTGGTACTAATGATTACTATTACTGCTAATCAGTTCCAAGCAGCAGACCAAACTATAAGTGGATGGGTATCGGCGATTATGATTGCTTTTACTATCCCCGCTGTATTATTCGGAGCTGGAGCTGGTGTCTATGTAGATAGGTGGCCCAAAAAAGTAATTTTAGTTGCTACAAATTTGGTCAGAGGTGGTTTAGTTCTAATTTTGCCCATAGTATTGTGGCTATCTAATGATTTTAATCTAGGCAATTTACCTTTAGGATTTTGCCTAATGTTATTATTAACCTTTTTGGTTTCCACCCTGACTCAATTTTTTGCCCCTGCGGAACAAGCAGCTATTCCTTTAATTGTAGAAAAGCGACATCTACTTTCTGCCAACTCTCTTTACACTACCACAATGATGGCTTCTGTAATTATTGGCTTTGCAGTAGGAGATCCTTTATTAGAATTAGCTGATAGTTTAGTCGCCAAAATTGGTTTTGGGGAAACTTTCGGTAAAGAACTTGTAGTAGGTGGAAGTTATGCGATCGCTGGTTTACTATTAATTTTACTCAAAACTGGGGAACAGAAAAATTTGAGTGAAAAAGAACAGCCCCATATTTTAGCAGATTTAGGAGATGGCTTGCGTTATTTGAAAAATCATCATCGAGTTCGTAATGCCATTATTCAGCAAATTGTTTTATTTTCTATTTTTGCAGCTTTGGCAGTTTTGGCAGTACGTTTAGCAGAAATTATTCCGGGAATGGAAGCTGAAGAGTTTGGGTTATTATTAGCTGCTGCTGGAGTAGGTATGGGTATTGGTGCTGGAATAGTCGGTCAACTTGGACATTGGTTATCCCATTTCCAACTCAGTTTCATAGGTTCGATCGGAATGGCAACTTCTTTAGTAGGTTTATCTATATTTAATCAACAGTTTTGGGTAGTTATAATTCTGATTGGTATTTTAGGACTGTTTGGTGCAGTAGTAGGAGTACCAATGCAAACTACAGTTCAAGCGGAAACTCCTGAAGAAATGCGAGGAAAAGTATTTGGTCTCCAGAATAATGCTGTGAATATTGCTCTAAGTTTACCTTTAGCTTTAGCAGGGGTGATGGAAACTTTTTTAGGTTTACCAAAAGTTTTGTTAGGTTTAGGAGGAGTGGTAATAATAGCCAGTATATTTTTCAGTTTCTTTTCTCTGCCTACTAATATTGAATAGAAGTTAGTAGCAATAACTGTAGGTTGGGTTGAGGGACGAAACCCAACATTTTCTTTTCTTTGCCTACTAATATTGAATAGAAATTAGTTGTAATAACTGTAGGTTGGGTTGAGGGACGAAACCCAACAGAAGTCCAGTAGTCAACTGTTTGACCTAAAACTGTGCATTAGATTTGCCATTATGGTAAGAACAACTAACTTACCTTAGCAGATTTCCTATTGCATTATTTAAGCAGGACTTACGCAGCCACCCTAGATATAGTGCTTAAAACTATTGCAAAATAGTTTCTTGACTCTATATATAGTACCTCCCGTGTAAGTCCTGTTAAGATTAAGAGCAAACAGTTCAATAGGTAATAAAGATTATGGTTGGGTTGAGGAACGAAACCCAACCTACTGGTGCTAATTATTAATTATTAATTGTTAATTATTAATTATTAAAAGCTTCTGCAACTATAGATTCTGGCTTTAATAATCCTGTTAACATTTCCTGTGGTCTTTTACCATAAGGCCAAGCAAAAGCATGACGAAAAGCTGCATCTTGACAAGCTTGTAATTCTCGAAAATCAATTACATCAAGTGTCAATAAATTCTCATATTCAAAGGGCAAACGTACATTATGTAAACCAGCATTATCTGTACAAATAGCAATATCTACTCCCGCATCAAAACATTTATCAAATACAGTCTTTAATTGAGTAATATCATCCAGAGTTCCTGTCTTGAAATAGGTAGTCGGACAAACTTCTAAACATTGCCCCCGACTAGCTACTTCTTTTAATAATTCAGGATATTTTAAAGGTATTTGAATGCCATGACCAATACGCATTAAATAAGGTAATAATTCTGGATGACAACCATTAGGAGTTTCATACAAATGCCCCGTAGTTTTTACACCTTGTTCACGAGCATATTTATAGAGTTTAATAAATTCATCTATCCGTTCTTTGTAATTATTATCTCCTCCAGCCACATCTATAGCACAGACATATTGTGGGATTTGTATTGCTAAATCCACAATTGCTCGATTAACTTCATCAGGCAAACGAGTATGAGTACATAAAATTTGGCTAGTAACAATAGGATATTCATTCTGTTGAGTTGCCTTACCTACAGTCATAACTATTTCTGACATTAAATCTATCCTTTCAGACTGAGATAAATTATCTGGAGTTCTCAAATAAGGAGTATAACGTAACTCTAAATAAGCTAAATTTTCAAATGTATAAGCACCACGAATTAAGCGATAAATAAAGTATGGTAAAGTCTCAATAGTTTGAACTTTTTCTACTAAAGTATGTAGCTCTAAATATTCTTCTAAAGTATTTCGTGGTTTAGTGTAGAAATCTTCAAATTGTTGATATTCAGGAAAAGGATTTGCCAATTCTTGATTTTGCCGTTGGAAATATCTCCATAAAACTCTAGGAACTACCGAGCCTCCTAAATGTCGATGTAATTCTGCGTGTAAAGCCATAGAAACTTAATTTATCCTTGATATAATATTTCTTTATTCTGGGGAAAAGATGATTAAAATCTGAGAATATTAGGGAAATTAATCATTCACTTTTTATTTGAGTTATTTATGGATTATAGACTCCTTTTTTTTTTAATTCCCAAAAGAATAAAAATTAATTATAAAAATGACAGTACAAGATGACAGTCGAGAAAATGAACTTATCCAATTATTTAATTTAGAAAGACCAGTCAATTTAACTCGTAGTGGAACAGATGCAATCTTGACTTTAAATGGACTAAAAATTCCTTTTGAATTAAAGTCAACTACAAAAAATTCTGTAACTACAGTTAGAGATTTTGGACCGGATCATATTAAAAAGTGGAAAGGAAAACATTGGTTATTTGGTTTTTATGAAAAAGGTGGTAAAATCCTAAAATATTGCTTATATGCTTCCCCAAAAATGATGGTTCCTTAGATTAGTGAAAAATCAGCTTATGTTGCATCAGATTATAAACTTGCTCAATTAATACCAGAATTAATTAGTATATCTTTACTGTATAAAATTGTTGGCAAAAAAGAAGTTTATACACTCGAAGATGCTCAGAGTCTACAAAAAAGACAATACACAATTCAAGAATACCGAAATAAAATGGATTTAGAATTTGGCTACTCTCCTGAAAGAATGCTTTTGATTTTAAGAGATAGATGTCAATATTTAATTGAGAAAGATTCAACTTTAAATAATCCTCATATTCCAGCCTCATATTTTAAAGATTGGGAGCAAATAACTACCAATCATGCTCAACATTTAAGAGAACTTGTAACAGAAACTATTCAAGAAAATACTTGAGCAAGAGATTTTGGACCGGAGCATATTAAAAAGTGGAAAGGAAAACATTGGTTATTTGGTTTTTATGAAAAAGGTGGTAAAATCCTAAAATATTGCTTATATGCTTCTCCTAAAATGATGGTTCCTTAGATTAGTGAAAAATCAGCTTATGTGAGATTAGATTATAAACTTGCTCAATTAATACCAGAATTAATTAGTATATCTTTACTGTATAAAATTGTTGGCAAAAAAGAAGTTTATACACTCGAAGATGCTCAGAGTCTGCAAAAAAGACAATATACAATTCAAGAATACCGAAATAAAATGGATTTAGAATTTGGCTACTCTCCTGAAAGAATGCTTTTGATTTTAAGAGATAGATGTCAATATTTAATTGAGAAAGATTCAACTTTAAATAACCCCCATATTCCAGCCTCATATTTTCAAGATTGCGAGCAAATAACTACCAATCATGCTCAACATTTAAGAGAACTTGTAACAAAAAATATTCAAGAAAATACTTGAGCAATAGACAGTGCTATTTGATAAGCCATAGGTGGTGGTACAGCATTACCAATTTGACCTAATGCTTGATAAACTGCCCCAGAAAATTGCCAAGATTCAGGAAAACCTTGAAGGATTCCACAGTCAGGAACAGACAACCGAAAATGACTATTTTTAGCTACAAATAAATGTGCTTTTTCTCTATTTTCAGCTACTCCATTCGGCCAAATCTGTAATTTTTCCCAAGCTTTTTGTGCAGAAACACTACTTAAAATAGAGGTAGTATGGCGGAGTCCAGTTAGCCCACTTCTGAGAGTAGGTGATAAAGCATCAAATCCAATATTTGGTAATCCTAAAGCTTCACGAATTCCCATACAAAGTTGCAATTTATCTGTATTTTCATAATCCTCAAAAATATTTAGTTGAACTGGTTTTGTCGATTGATTTGTTGATAAATGATGCCAACGATGAGTAGGCTTAGGAGGTTGATATTTCGCCAAATATTTTTCATCTCGAAAACCAACAAAAAAGACTCGTTTTCTAATTTGAGAAATCCCAAAATCTGAAGCATTTAAAATAAATTTCCTCAGTTTATAGTAAGAAGCTAAAGGAGATTCAATAACTTCTTCAACATATTTACTAAACTTTTTACTTACCAATGCAGTAACATTTTCTGCCACAAATATTAGAGGTTCAATTTCCAAGACAGCACGAATAAATTCAGGGAACATATCACGATTATCTTCCTTACCTTTTTGACGACCAGCAACAGAAAAAGGCTGACAAGGTGGACCCCCATGAATAATATCAATTGACCCACGATAAGAGCGCCAATCTACTTTTGTGACATCTCCCTTTTCACCTGAAAAAATTTGCCAATCTGGTCGAAGGTTACGCAAAGTATTACCAGCTTCTGGGAGAATATCGTAGGAGGAAATATGATTAAAACCTGCTCGGTCAAAACCAAGGTCAAGACCACCACCTCCACTAAATAAAGAGAGACTTCGCCATTTATTTCTAGGCATTTGTGGCATCAAATTTTCAGGATTTAGATTCGGAATATTAATAGGATGTATTGGTTTTTTACCTTCTCCATTTAAAGCTTGTTTTTTAGCGCGACTAGATGCTTTTGAACGCTCTCTATAAACTTCTCTTTGTGCTTCAGTAATATTCCAACCTTTATGGGGTGATGCTTTTGACATTAGGCAAGATAGATAATGGATAATTAACAATTAATAATTAATAATTAATAATTAATAAATAGTGGGTAATGAAAACTATTTCTAGTTAGGGCTGGTGTATGGAAATCTCAAAGCTTTCATAGATAAAACTTTTGGTCTTTTTAGATAGTGAGCAAAGTAGCAGATTTTCCCCTGATCAGATAAGAGTGAAAAAGTGAGTATTTGGGTTAAGACTTGAGCAGAGTTGGCAAGGGATAATTTTTACAAGTACATCCTCTAAAACTCCTGATTCCTCTTGACTCTTCACTACTCCCTACCTCTACCATCAGACTTTTTCAGTAAACCCTAATTATTAATAGACTTTCAGATTATTGTAACAATAATTAACAAAAAATAATTGACATAACCATAGAGTTGATGGGAGGATTGAAAATTGTGTTAACTATACTGTAGAGAAGACCCTTGGCTAACGTAATTGTAATAGGCGCTCAGTGGGGCGATGAAGGAAAAGGAAAAATTACCGATTTATTGAGCAAATCAGCAGATGTAGTTGTCCGCTACCAGGGGGGCGTTAATGCTGGCCATACAGTGGTAGTTGATGGCCAAACATTTAAACTACACTTAATCCCTTCAGGTATCCTTTATCCTGACACAGAATGTATTATTGGTTCGGGAACGGTTATAGACCCTAAAATTCTGATAGAGGAACTAGACCAAGTAGAAGCTTTAGGCATTTCCACGGCCAAGTTGATGATTTCTCAAGCTGCTCATGTAACCATGCCTTATCATCGACTGATAGACAAAGCGTCGGAGGAACGTCGGGGGAGTAAAAAAATAGGGACAACAGGTAGGGGTATTGGTCCAACTTATGCCGATAAGTCTGAGCGGACTGGGATTCGGATGATTGATTTGATTAGTCCAGAGAGATTGAAAGAACAGGTAAATTGGACGGTTAACTATAAAAATGTGATTCTAGAGAAGCTTTATAATCTAGAACCTTTAGACCCAGACCAAGTAATAGATGAATATTTACAGTTTGCTGACCGTTTGAGACCTCATGTTGTAAATGCGTCTTTAACTATTTACAATGCTATTCACCAACGACGGAATATTTTATTTGAAGGAGCGCAAGGTACTTTATTAGATTTAGACCACGGTACTTATCCTTATGTAACTTCCTCAAATCCAGTGGCAGGAGGTGCTTGTGTAGGTGCGGGTGTTGGGCCGACAATGATTGACCGAGTGATTGGGGTAGCTAAGGCTTATACAACTAGAGTCGGAGAAGGACCATTTCCTACAGAAGCTATAGATGGGGTTGGGGAATTACTTTGCGATCGCGGAGCCGAATTTGGGACAACTACTGGTCGTAAACGTCGTTGTGGATGGTTTGATGCAGTGATTGGGCGTTATGCAGTGCGAATTAATGGTATGGACTGTATGGCAATTACTAAGTTGGATGTTTTGGATGAGTTGTCGGAGATTAAGGTTTGTGTAGCTTATGATATGGAGGGTGATCGTTGTGAAAATTTCCCTAGTAGTTCTACAGAATTAGCTAAGTGCAAGCCTATTTATAAAACATTACCTGGTTGGCAGCAATCAACTATGGATTGTCGAACTCTGGAAGATTTACCTAAGCAAGCTTTGGATTATTTACGATTCTTGGCAGAGTTGATGAATGTACCTATCGCTATTGTATCTGTTGGCCCTAGTCGTGACCAGACTATTTTGGTTGAAGACCCAATTCATGGACCTAAGCGGGGGTTGTTATATTCTGAAGAATAGGAAATAGGGAGCAGAGAGAATAGAAAAATTTCTGAGGATGTTTGAAGAGAGATAGTAGTGGGAGCATCTTTGCTCCCATAAATATTATATTTACTATGAGAAATCTCCAGAAATAAAAAATCAAGTCAATTATTGTAGAGAAATGATCAATTCTTTCTTCCTATTGCCTATTACCTATTCCCTCTTTGTCTGGAGATGTCTAATTCTCTACTCCCGACTCCCGACTCCCGACTCCCTTTTTTATGATAATTTTGATATAATCAATAAGCACATTAAGAGAAAAAAAAGTCAAGATGGAAGTTACAGTAGAATGTCAGAAAAGACCCGAAGGTAGTAAAACTAAAGCCTTACGACGGGAAGGATTAATTCCCGCAGTATTGTATGGTCATCAAGTTCCAGAATCTGTTGAATTAACTATTGAAGTGAAAAAAGTGCAGCAGTTGTTAAAGAAAGCCTTCGCTAACAAAACTATTATTGACCTAAAAGTTCCTGAGATTTCCTGGAATGGGAAAACTGTGATTAGGGAAATTCAATATCATCCCTATAAACCAGAGATTTACCACCTCAGCTTTTTCTCCGTTGGCGATCGCGCTTAATTCGGTTATCAGTTATTAGTAGTAGAGATTTCTAGAAAAGAGGGAACAGGGAACACTTAACTGGGAACAGGGAGGAATAATTGATGATTTGTGGATAATAATTAATTATCTTTAAAATTTTCGGATTCCATATTTAGACATCTCCACAAAAGAGGAAACAGGGAACAGAGAACCTACCCTTAACCCCTCCTAGGAGAGGAATAATTGATAATTTCTGAACAATAATTGATTTAATGAGTGATTGTTGGAGATATCTATTTGGTATGAGCGGTGCGTTACATTCATTAACGCACCCTACAACATGGCTATGACAGCCTAGAAGGCTGTCTTACAAAAGAACGCACCCTACAACATGGCTATGACAGCCTAGAAGGCTGTCTTACAGTTGTGTCAATTCACTACAACATGGCTATGACAGCCTAGAAGGCTGTGTTACAAAAGAACCTACCCTACAACATAGCTATGATAGGCAAGATGTCTGTGTTACAAAAGAACCTACCCTACAACATGGCTATGACAGCCTAGAAGGCTGTGTTACAAAGGTTTGCTCCCTTACTTAATTATTTGCTCAACTTTATCTGACCAAGTTCCTTCTAGACGGGGGCCTTGAATTTGGACAACATTAGAAGCTAGATAATTTCCCCAAAGTGCAGCTTTAGTAGGTTCATAACCATGAGTCAAACCATATAACGTACCTCCAGCAAAAGCATCTCCAGCACCAACAGTATCGATCGCTGTTGCCGGAAATCCAGGTACAGTAATAATTTGTTTATTATGAACTACTAAACAACCATCTTTGCCATTGGTAATAAAAGCTGTTTCCACCAACTCCCCAATTTTGGCAGCAGATTTTTCTAAAGAATCTATTCCTGTAAAACTACGCGCTTCATCAGCATTGCAGAATACTACATCACAATAATTTGAAAGTACCCCACGGAAGTCATCAGCAAACATATCTACCAAAAATTGGTCTGAGAAGGTAAAACAAACTTTCACTCCTGCACGCTGAGAATCTTCCATAGCTTTAATACAAGCTTGCTTTGTACTTTCTCCAGTCCACAAATAACCTTCTACATAACTATATTTACAACGCTTAATTTCCTCTGGATCAATATCACTAACACTGAGATTTACAGATGTTCCTAAATTTGTACACATAGTACGTTCAGCGTCGGGAGTTGTGAGTACGACACAAGTACCTGTAGGTTCATCTGCTGTAGGTGCAGCAGCAACATTAAACTCTATTTTTAAGTCCAACATATCTTGACGGTAGATTGCTCCGTTTGTATCACTGGCAACTTTGCCCACAAAAATACCTGTTCCTCCACTTTGAGCGATCGCTATCATGGAATTTGCAGCGGAACCACCGGAACGTTTTTTTAAGGAGATGTTTTTTAGTCCTGCTAAAATTCCTCCTTGTGTTGGAGCATCCATTAAAGTCATGCCACTTTTTTGCAGGGAATATTTTGTGATAAAATCTTCTTCTACAAGTGCGAGGATGTCAACTAGGGCATTACCGACACCGTATACGTCTAATTTTTGGGTGTTTACTGCTGTCATTTATTTTTCTATTGTTTGGCCACTTGATTATAATATCATAAAGAGGGAGTAGGAAGTAGGTAATAGCTGCAATAAGTGTAGGTTGGGTTGAGGAACGAAACCCAACAAATCTTCCGATCACCTAATCTATAACTCCTATTTCTCTTGACTTCACCTCCTAGGAGGGGTTAGGGGTGGATTGACTTCTGACTCCTAACTCCTCCCACTTAATAAAAGACTTCTATAAGCAAAACCTAATTATTAATTATTAATTATTAATTATTGAATCATCGCCATCAATGTACATTCCCAAACTAACCTGGGTTGTACATAGGAGAGCAAATATTTTCTGGCTGTCTCTAAATGTTGGAGAAATTCTACTCCGTAAACCTGCTGCCTCCAATAATAATGTTGTAAATAGTCTATCAACCATAACTGTGCTTCTGTATCCAAATTTTTACTAATATCTCGCCCTACTTCTAATGCTTGACGAGTATTTTGAATACCCTGAGTCGCAACTGCCAGAATATCTGCCGGAATTTGTTGTAGTTGTTGCCAATAAGCGATCGCTTCTCCTGGACTTCCTTGAGACATTGCTATTACTTCTGGCTTAGTCAAAATTTCTCCATAACCTGCTTTTTCTAATACTAACTGCATATTTTCCTCAGTCAAACGATAAAAAGGAATGCGTTGACAGCGCGACACCAAAGTTGGTAATAAGGAGTCAACTCCAGGAGCAATTAAAATTAAAGTCGCTCGTTTTCCTGGTTCTTCCAAAGTTTTCAATAAACCATTTGCTGCACTTTCTCCCATAGTTTCAGCTTGTTGTAATACCACAACTGATCTTGCTGCTTCTAGGGGAGGGCGACCTAGAAATTGACTAATATCGCGCACTTGTTCCAAACGTATTTGCGGAGGTGACTTGCGTTTTACTCCTGCTTCTGTTGCTTCTTTTGCTGACAGTAATTTTCCTTGGTGTAGATATGTTGGTTCTACCCAAAGTAAGTCGGGATGGTTTCTTTTGTGAATGCGATTTTGTAGGGATGAGGTGTTAGGGTTGGGGGAGAGAGTATTGGAGAATAGGAGTTCGATAAAACATTGAGCAGTTAAACCTCGTCCTATTCCTGAAGGTCCGGCAAATAGATAAGCAGGAGCAATACGTTGGTGAGCTACTGCTTGAGTTAATAATTCTATGGCTTGGTTTTGTCCGATGATAGGAGTAAATTGTGATAGCATCAATTTCAGTGATCAGTTATCAGTTATCAGTTTTCCGTAGCCAACGGATTTTATATTATGAGGACGGACTTACACATAAACACTGGTAGTAGACCGTTTCATCTAAAATAGTGTAATAGGTAGGGACAGGTTTCTCAAGAAATTTGCATGCTTATTCTAGGATTTACATAAAGCCGCCCCTGAGAGGGTGGCTTATATCACTGGGGCGGGTTTATCTAGGAAACGGATGAAAACTCGTTGTACGGACGTATCGCTGCGCGAAATGAAACGCATTTTTCTTATGCAACATCCCTACTTGTAAAACCCGCCCCTACGGTGTCTTCCTAATGCACCATTTTAGATGAAACAATGCAGTAGCAGACCGTTTCATTTTAAATGATGCAATAGATGTAGGTTGGGTTGAGGTACGAAACAAGGGCAAAAATCTTTTCTCCCCCACTCTCTACTCTCTACTCCCTATGCTCACATATAAAGGTTGATTTTTGACTTTTTCTATCCAATTTTGGAGCGCTGGAAACTGACTTAAATCAAATCCTCCTTCATCAGCAACATGAGTATAAGCAAACAAACAAATATCAGCAATACTATAGCGATCGCCTACGAAAAATTGATGTTTTTCTAAGTGTTTTTCCATGACATTTAAAGCTGCATAACCTCCTAGTTGTTTTTGTTTAATTTGTGTTTTATATTCTTCTGCTTTTCCCAAAATACTTATCCAATAACGAGAGGTAGCAATATAAGGTTCATGGCTATATTGTTCAAAAAATAACCACTGCATTACTTGAGCTTGTTCCCATTTATTAGTGGGGAAAAATTTGGTTCCGGCACTGAGATAAAAAATAATTGCATTAGACTCAGATAAAAATGTATTTGGTTCTATTTCTAATACAGGAATCCTACCGTTAGGATTTTTTTGTAAAAATTCTGGGGTGCGACTTTCTCCTTTGGTTATATCAATTTCTATTCTGGTAAAAGGTATTTCTAATTGGGTTAATAATAGGCGGATTTTATAACAGTTACCAGAGGAAGAAAATTCGTATAATTTTAGCATTTTATTTATAAGTTATTAGTACCTTATATCAGGGTTGGTAAAGAAATCATGTTCTGTAGGGGCGGGTTTCACAAGTTAGTTAACGAGTTTTTACATTGAGTCAGCTAAACCCGCCCCCCATGATCTAAACAACAGTCTTTAGGGCGAGTTTATTATAATTAATAATTAATAATTACCTCTGGTTAAAACCGAGAGATAGTAAACAGGGAGCGGAAATCTGACTTCATTATTAATTATTCATTAATTTCTCACCCGCCCCCATGATCTAAACAACAGTCTAACAGGGCAAGTTTATAATAATTAATAATTAATAATTAATTATTAATTATTAATTATTACCTCTAGTTAAAACCGAGAGACCTATGCGCAAGAGGCAGAAATCTAATTTCATTATTAATTATTCATTAATTTCTAACCCGCACCCCATGATCTAAACAACAGTCTAACGGGGCGAGTTTATGTAAATCAGGACTTACACGGGAGGCACTATATATAGAGTATTGGTGCGTTGTGCGTTGTGCGCTTTTCATGTCGCGCAGCGTTATCGTATAGGGACTGCGAGCGCATTCATGTCGGCTCAAGCGCCGAAAAAGCACCCTACCAATAGCGTTCGTGCGTAAGTCCTATAAATCTTAGAGTAAGCATAAAAATCTCCTCATCAACCCGCCCCTACCCCATATGAACCATTTTAGGTGTGTCAGTCTAGTAGGGTTGCTCAAAACTGCCGTGACCAAAACAACTTCTAACTTACTGCACTGTTACCACTTCTTCCACACTTTCATTTGCCAAGCGATCGACTGCTCGCAAAGCATAAGTTCCCGGACTAACTCTCACCCCATTAGTATCAGAATTTAATACTTGCGACAACACCCATTGATTACCAGTTTGCTGATACAACGCCCAAGAGCGAACATCTCCAGTCTTATCAACATTCCAACTAATAACACCAGAATTAACTTGTACTCCTGTAGGTGCTGCAGGGGGTTGGTTATCTAACCACGGCATCGCTGGAGGTAATGCTGGCGTGGGATAAATGGAACTTTTGAACACATTATTCACACCCGCCACATTATCTCGAAACATCTTCATACTAAAAAAGATATTCCCCAAAGAAAGTTGACTTGCTCTCTGACGAGAAATAGCAACTTGTCTCTCAAACTCAGATATCGACCAACCAGAAGTTTGCAACTGACTTAAATAATTTCCGGCATAAATATGACGACGTTGGAGGTTTTGTTGCAACCACCAGTTTAATAACACGGGATAACTCTGTTGGGGGGGATCGATGCGCCAATAAAGTTGAGGTGCTAAATAATCTACCCAACCTTTTTCTAACCATAACTTCACATCAGCATATATCTCATTGTATTGATCTAACCCGACAATACCAGGAGGTATCCCTGGGCGATAAATGCCAAACGGACTGATACCAAATTTGACATAAGGTTTCTCAGCGTGAATACCTCGATAGAGACGTTCCACCATAGTATTCACATTCTGTCGTCGCCAGTTAGATAGAGAAAGAGTGCCACCAGATGCTCTGTAACTATTGTAGGTGTCGTAGTCAGGAAATTCTGCACCACCTTGAGGATAGGGATAAAAATAGTCATCAAAATGGATGGCATCAATATCATAACGACGTACCACATCCATGATCGTATTGTAGGTTTGGTCTTGAATGACTTTGGCTCCAGGATCTAACCAAATATTTTTGCCGTATCTATAAGCATATTGGGGATATTTGACTGCTGCATGGTTGGATGCGAAAGGACCATCATTAGGACTAAGTCTGGCGCGGTAAGGGTTAAACCAAGCATGAAGTTCAATATTGCGTTTATGACTTTCAGCGATCGCAAATTCTAAGGGGTCATAATATGGGTTGGGAGGAGTTCCCTGTTTTCCGGTTAACCAACCACTCCAGGGTTCGATGTTGGAATTATAGAGAGCGTCTCCATTGGGGCGAACTTGCAAGACTAAGGCATTGAGATTTAGTTCCTGCATCCGGTTGAGAATGTTGAGTAATTCTGCCTTTTGTTGGAAAACAGGTAGACCAGGTTTAGAAGGCCAGTCAATGTTGGCGACAGATGCTACCCATGCTCCCCGAAATTCTCTGGGGGAAGCAAAGGATGGTTGTTGAGCTGTGGCAATGGGTAAATAGCTAGAGATTTGAGTCAGGGTTAGTCCTAATATTATTAGGCAACTCCAGAGGAGATTTTTTCGTCTAAATTGGATATTTTTGGGGATTTTAGCTAATAGTTTGCTGATTGGGTTCATTGGTTGGATAGTTTTGGTAATTTAACCTTATTCTAGCTACATATTTAACTCTATAATCTTAAATCATTTTTAATGATTTTTGGGTTGGTTTTAGTCAGTAGATATTTCTATAAAAGAGGGAATCAGCAATTATGAAATCATTCGTGATCAAAAATTGTAGGGGTTTGGTCTCCAAACCCAGATGCCGACAGATTTAGAGACAAGACCTCTACGATAAAATTCTACAAATTATTTAGAATTGCCATAATTGATAATTTATGAATAAAAATTGATCGGGACTTACGCAGAGACCGTAGATATAGTGCTAATCCCATGGGCAATGGTTTTTTAACTCTATATGTAGTACCTTTGTGGAAGTCCTGTTGATTTGATTTTTGATTTTTGGAGCAGTCTAAATGTTATATCAAATCTGCTTGCTTTGGAGAATAAGGTTCTACCATTATATTGATGAAAATTCCTAGTTCTAGAGGGTTTGGAGACCAAACCATTACGGTCTTTAATTCTACCGATATTACCGGATTTGATATTAGGTGTTAGGTTGTAAGGTAAGCATTTCCTGCGGAATATTGATTATATTTTTATTTAATTTTTGGAGATGTCTAATAGATAATGAAAACTATCTTTAACTATTAATTATCAATAAGTATATTCGTATTCATAGTTATAAGAATCTTCAAAGTTAGTGCTGACTCTAACTCCATTATTATCAACAGTACACACAAATTTATTTCGTTCCCCATAAACATCTACCCATCCTCGCCATTCCCAACCTTCTATAGTTTTCCTGACATCTTTTTGAGAAGACCACTTCCCATTTCTAGGAAATCCCATTTCATATTCCATAAATTCTTGACAAGAACTCACAACACTACTGGTGTTAGTTGGATTTTTATATTGATATGAATTATCGGGAATAATATCGGGTTCATATTGAGATGAATCATCAGGAAAATGATAAGAATATGGTTCTGTATCGAAAGTATATGCTGTTACTTTATTGTTGTCTATATTGCAGACAAAATTGCTTTTTTCTCCATCAAATTCTACCCAACCTCCCCACTTCCAACCCAATTCTGTTTTTGTTATATCTGACTCCGATGACCACCGCCCATTCCTAGGAAATCCCATTTCATCTTCCATAAATTCTTGGCAAGAATTAACAACATAATTGGTATTAATATTGCTTTGAACATCATTTTTTGTTCTCACTTTTTTAGGATTAACTTGACTTGGATAATTATAATCTTTCAGTTTAATATGACTATTATTACCAACATCGCAAGCTGCTAGAAAAACAACTGTAAATAATGCTAGAGCTAGGTTTTTTTTGTTCATCTTTCTCTATCTGGAAATCAAACTTTTAATTATCATAACACTAAAAGCTAATTTTGCAGAACTTAGGCAAAGAAACCCGGTTTCTAAGAGAAACGGGGTTTCTGGATTTAGCTGCGTAAGTCTTATTTTGGAAGTTGCGTTTCTAGGAGAGTAGAAACCCGGTTTCTTGGTTTGGGTACATCTCAATACATGAAGAAAGCAAAAAAAATATCGCTTTTAGGTAATAGGTATGGGGGCAATAGGCAATATAAAACAAAGTATTTTTCGCTCTATGAGATGCGCCCCTGGGTTTGGCTGTAAAAACACCCTAATACACAAAATTAATTGTTTTACTAAAAGCTAATTTTGCAGGACTTGGGCAAAGAAACCTGCAGTACTTAGGGAAAGAAACCCGGTTTCTTCGAGAAACGGGGTTTCTGGGTTTGGCTAGAAAACCGCCTACACAAAATTAATCAATTGTGTCATTTTAGTAGTGGATTAATACAAATAATTCTGGCATGCATCTCATATTTGCCAAAATACTTTTTTTTCTATTTAGACATCTTCAAAAATAAAAAATTCAATCAATTATTATCGAGAAATTATGAATTACTTCTCCTTATTGCCTATTGCCCCCATACCTATTCCCTATTCTCTAATTTTCAATTCATCAATATTCCAAAAAGCACCGCCAATGGCAGAAAATTTTAAATTATCAATATGATTACGAATTGCTTGAAGTGAAAGAGGATTTACTAAAAAAAATATAGGCAATTGTTCGGCAACAATTTTTTGAAATTCCCCATAAATTTCCCGGCGTTTATTTTCATCTACTGTCTGATATCCAGCAGTAAATAATCGGTCAATTTCTTTTTCCCAGTCAGAAACTTGCCAATTTTTAATTGGTGGTTCACCAGGTCTAGAACCCAAATTAAACTGATGAAATGAACCTTGACTTGACCAAAGCAGGGAAAGTAAGTTTGGTTCAAAGTCAGAGCCAGGAACACCAAAAGCTCCGACATAACATTCCCAATCTCTAGTCAATAATAGCTTTTGTAAAACAGTGTTGAAGTTAAGTATCTGTAAATTTCCTTTAATTCCGATTTGACTTAAATCTTCTTTGATTTGAACTGCTGTATCTATTCGTAGTTTTTCTTCAGATTTTACTAAAATTGTAAATTCTACTTGGTTGCCATTTTCATCCAATAATTCATTAACATTATTATATTTAAAACCAGCGTCTAATAATATTTTTTTTGCCTTTTTCGGGTTGTATTGATAAACCTTTAATCCTGATTTTGGAGATAAATAATAAGGACTGTTTACCCCTAAAGCAGAATGTTGTATTTCCCCTAAACCGCGATAAATGTTATTATTAATTCGTTGGCGATTAATGCCATAAGCAACTGCTTGTCGGAATGCTAAATTATTAAACCAACTAGACTTAATAGGATCTAAAAAAGGTTTACCTTGAGAATTTATTCCTTGATTAAGATTAAAACCAACAAATTGATAGCCTCCCTGAGGACCACCATTATAAATCTTATATTTGCCTCGTTTTTCTTCTCGCTTAAGTAATTGAAATGCTTCGGCATCTACTCTAATACTATCTAATTCCCCTGAACGAAATCTTAGCAATTGATTGTCAGTTGATGGAATAATTTGAATGATAATTTTATCTAGATAAGGAAGAGATTCACCTGCTGAGTCAGAACGCCAATAAAAGGGATTTTTCTGTAAAACTATTCTTTGAGAAGGAATATAATTTTCCAGTTTAAATGCACCATTACTAATGATTTTTTCTGGTTGTGTATTTGTATTCCAGATTGATAAAAATAGAGGTTTACCATCAGCATCAGTTGCAGAAACACTATCCCGTAAAGCATGAGCTGGTAAAATTTTTAATCTTAATATGTACCTGAGAAATGGAGCAAATGGTTCGGGTAAAATAAACTCTATTCGACGTTGGTCTATTTTTTTTATAGAGGGAAAAGCACCACTACTACCAATTCTTAAAAAGTCTCTGTAGACAGTAGGAATTTTTTGATTTAGATAAATATCTTGATAGGTAAATACAACATCATCAGCAGTTAGAGGTTCTCCATTAGACCATTTTAATTCTGACCTTAAAGTAAAAATAATCCGCTTTTGATCTTCAGAGAAAATCCAAGATTCTGCTAAGGCAGGTTCTAATTCTCCAGTTAAACCATTTTCTGACATTAATCCTTCGTAAATATATCCAAAAATTCCGTAGGGAGAACGAGATATAGGATAGTTAAAAGTAGATGGAGGAGTTGGGTTAACTAACACTAATTTTGAGTTATCGTTACTCTGGGAGTTTAATAATGTTGAGCGACAACTACTGGTCATAATTAATAGACAAAATAATAGAATCCCTACTAAAAAGAGTCGGACTCTAAAAATAGTAAATCTATGAATATTTTGATTTTGGTTTTTACTTTCTAACATTGGGAAAATTATTGGGGAAAATTTGTTTGGTTTATACTATAGCAATCCTATTTTCTTTGTGTATAAAAATCTTACCGCTTTTAGGGAACGGGGAATAGGAAATAGGAAAAATACTTTTTTCCAAAATGGATGAACCACATTGCCATAAGCAAAATCTAGTAGGGAAGTTGCATAAGGGCGTCTCTACTGTGGTTTAGCGAAATGAAAACTGCTACAGGAAGACCAAGAGAAAAAAATCAAGGAACAATTATTCTTCTCACACCTCCCACCCGGACCACACCTCCCACCCGGACCACACGAACCACATCTTCCACACTCCCCACACCTCCCACCCGGACCACACGAACCACATCTTCCACACTCCCCACACTCCAGATAGAGTTGCCCAAACTCAAAATCAATGGTAAAGTTTTGTAAAGAAAACTTAATTTATACAGGACTTACGGAAAGGTACTATGTGTAGAGTTAAAAAACTATGGCGCCATAGTTTTTAACGCTATATGTAGCGTCTAGTGCGTAAGTCCTATTAGAAAAAAACTATGAAACAACAACTAACAGAAGGTAAAATTAGCCTACTCTTATTAAAGCTAACAATACCTATGATTTGGGGAGTGCTTGCTGTCATTGGGTTCAATATTGTTGATACCTACTTTGTCAGTAAGCTGGGAACAAAAGAACTAGCAGCAATGAGTTTCACCTTTCCAGTGGTAACATTATTAGGTAGTGTATCAATGGGTTTAGGAACAGGTGCTGGTTCTGTTATTTCTAGAGCTATTGGAGAAGGAGACCGCCACAAAGTAAAAGGACTTACTACTGACAGTCTAATTTTATCCGTATTAACAGTAGGAATTTTCGTAGTCCTTGGTTTAACAACTATCGACCCCATATTTACAGCATTAGGAGCAAAAGCAGAAATTCTGCCCCTAATTCGAGAATATATGGAAATTTGGTATCTGGGAGTAATTTTTATCGTAGTGCCAATGGTAGGTAACAGTGCTATTCGCGCTGCTGGTAATACATTCATTCCCAGTGTGGTGATGATTTTAGCAGGTCTTGTTAATGCTGTGTTAGATCCAATGTTAATTTTTGGAATAGGTGCAATTCCACCGATGGGGTTGCAAGGAGCAGCATTAGCAACGGTTATTGGTAGGGCAACTACATTAGTAGCTTCTTTGTTTTTTCTGCACTATCACGAACAAATGATTTCCTGGAAGTTGCCTAGTTTGAAGGTTATGCTCCGAAATTGGCAAAATATCCTTTATATAGGTATACCTGCCACCGGTACAAATATGATTACACCAATTTCTATAGCTTTTATTACTAGCTTGATGGCAAGTTATGGCACTGCAGCAGTGGCAGGTTTTGGTGTTGCTTCTAAGGTAGAGATGTTTTCTGTTATTGTACCAATAGCATTATCTGCTAGTTTCGGTCCCTTTGTCGGGCAAAACTGGGGAGCCAAAAAGTATGACCGTGTGTATTTTGCTTTGCGCTTAGGGTTTCAGTTTTGTCTGTTTTGGGGAATTATGGGAGCGATCGCTCTTGGTATAGGCGGCAGTTGGGTTGTTTCAATATTTGATAAAGATCCGGCAGTTGTAGAAGTTGCTGCTAAATATTTACTGATAGTACCTATTAGTTATAGTAGTGCGGGGATTATATTAATTTGTAGTACCACTTTTAATGCTTTGGGGAAACCTTTACCTTCTGTAGTAATGACTATCACTAAGATGTTATTTTTGTATGTACCTTTGGCATATTTGGGAAGTTGGTTATTCGGAATAAATGGTATTTTTGCTGCTGCTTGTTTTGCTAATTTGGCAGTTGGTATTGGAGCTTATCTTTGGTATCATAAAAAATTTCTTCAAAACTATAAATTTCAAAGTGTATAGCAATCCTGGATAGGTTGTTACCAATCAAAAAGTAGATAAAAAAAACTGAAACTTTTAACTTTTCTCTATTTCCTAAAAGGGATAATTTCTTGGCTTTATTCAAAATTGATATGTACATATCAATAGTACTTAAGCAAAGGTACCATATATAGAGTTTAAAACTATTGCGAGTTTTAAAGGCTTCAGACGCTTTCAAGCATTTTTTATGTTCTACTTTGTATAGAATTTAAGGGAATAAAAACTATAGATATTAGGGAACACTTAACTGGGAATAGGTATGGAGGAAAAAGTATTTTTGCAAATGTGAAATGCACCCAAAATATAAGTTATAAAACTTCTCCTTTTCAGAATAAAAAAGAAATAATATTTCCCTATATTCAATCCTCTCAGTTTTAACCAGAGGTAATGATCAATTATCCATTAATGAACTAACAAAAAAAAATTATTAACAAAACTGAAAATTTAAAGCTATACTGTAAACTAAAAAATACTTTTAATACATTTACCCAAACCCCATGCCATGCGGTTGCAACGTCAGTTCAGTGGACAAACTATTACCTTAGACACCCAAAACCAAATTGGTGGCGGTGGTGAAGGTCGTATCTATTCTATATTACAAGACCCATCTCTGGTGGCCAAAATCTACCATAAACCCACAGATGAAAATGCAGATAAGTTAACCATCATGTTTTCCCATCCACCCAATGCACCCACAGCAGGAGGACATTCGGCGATCGCATGGCCTGTAGACCTATTACGGACTATCAACCAGAAACAACAAATAGTCGGTTTTTTAATGCCCCGTGTTTACAGAGCGGAACCAATACATATATTTTATAATCCCAGAAACCGTCGGCAAAAAAAACCCCTTTTTAACTATCGTTATCTGCACCGCGCTGCTCGTAACTTAGTGGCAGCAGTTAACGCTTTACATAATAGTAAATATGTGATCGGTGATGTCAACGAATCAAATATTCTGGTAACAGATACCGCTCTTGTCACCCTAGTTGATACCGACTCATTTCAAGTCCAAGACCCCTATACCCAAGAATTTTACCGTTGTCCAGTGGGTAAACCAGAGTTCACACCCCCAGAATTACAAGGTCAGAGTTTCCGAGATATTGACCGCAAACCTGAACATGATTTATTTGGCATTGGAATATTAATATTTCAACTTTTGATGGAAGGAACTCACCCTTTTGCTGGAGTTTACAAGGACAGAGGGGAGCCTCCTACCATAGAAACACGAATTAAATTAGGTCATTTTCCCTATGGAAAAAAGCAAGTTCCCTATCGTCCGATGCCACTTGCACCAAATTGGAAAATTTTGCATCCGAGCATACGAGAATTATTAATTGAGTGTTTTGAAGTAGGTTACAAAAAACCAAGGTTGCGCCCAGATACCAGAACTTGGTTGCAGGTTTTACGAGAGTCTGAGAATAGTTTGGTGACTTGTCAAAGAAATAATCAACATTTGTATGGAAATCACTTAAAGTCTTGTCCGTGGTGCGAACGGACTAAATTATTGAAAGGGCGAGATCCTTTTCCTTCCAGGAGAGCAGTACAAAATAAGCAACATTTGGAACCTGGACTCAAGAAGCAGAAGTCGTTATCATTAGCAGCACAAAAAACTGCTCCCCCTAAAAAACCAGGACGACCGAAACCAATTATCATACCTCGGCAAATGGGGCAATATCAACCTTTACTAACTCCTGTTTCTACCAAATTTAGATCGCCGTCATTACCAATAATTCCCTTGCCAGGGGGTGGTAACGGTTTTTCTGGTGTCGCCCAAGATGCTATTTGGGGTGGTCTGTGGGGAGTTTTGTGTGCAGCAGCAATATCAGGTTTGGTATTAGCTATCATCAAAGGTAGCGTTGCGACGATCGGTGGTGTAATTATGGGAATATTGTGGGGTGGTTTTTTAGCGCTCTCCTTTCAGTATGTGATCCCAACAAATTCATCTAATGTTAGTCTAGGTTTAACTGGGGCGATGTGGGGAGGGTTTATTGCGGCTGCTATTAGTGGCATTGTTTATGGAGTCGGCAACCGCGATGGGGCATTTGGACAAGCATTGGTATTGGGTGGATTTTTAGGGATTATTTGGGGTGGTGTTTGGAGTGCTTTTAAACCACCTTTGGCGCTGCCTGTTCCGGGGCGAGTTTGGGGAGGACGAGGTTTATTTTTAGGGTCAATTTGGGGTGCTTTTTTAGGTGCAGTTATTGGGGCAATTTTATCAGGAGTTTTTGTGTTTCAGGAAAGTCTAAATCAGAGTAATAATTCGGCGATATTGTTATCTATGTTGATGAGTAGTATGATTCCGGCAATGGGTATAGGTGGAATGGGAGGAATGATGGGAGGTTTTGTTTTTGGACCTATTTTAGGTGTACCTACTTTGCCTTTATCGAATAAATTATCTGGATTTAGAGGTGGTGTATTGGGTGGAATTTGGGGTTGTTTTTTAGGAGTAATTATTGGGGTAATTTTGGGTGGTATTTTATCACAAATTCCGTTGATAGATTTAGTGGGAATTGTCGGAATCAATGCAAGTATAACATCAATTATTTCGACAATTTTTGGAGCTGGTTTAGGTGCTATTGGTGGTTGTTTTTCCGGAGCTGCTTGGGGAGCTATGGGGAAATGGTAATTTCAGTTATCACTTATCAGTTATCAGTATGAAGTCAGAGCCTTTGTACCTTAATTTTTCGGTAAATATTGAGTTATATTTGAACTTCTCTAATTATGCACAACTACTTAAAATTATTGTCTATTATAATATAAAAAAATGGCTTTAGTTGTCTAGCTGCAACGGCCACCTTATTTTTATCTCAACTTTAAAATAGACATTAATATCTGTTTTGTAACAAATATATAACTTATAGGATTTTTCATAAAGATGAGGTACGTTTACGATCCCCCTAAATCCCCCTTTCCCTTGTCTACCCCCCCCTTAAAAAGCTATGCTTTATAAACATCTTTCTTAACATAAAACTTGGGCATTATTGAGAAGTTATATGTAATACTAATTCCCAAAAGTATTGCCCAAGTATAGCAATACTTCAGTTATTAACTAATCAGTATAAGCAAAATTACTTTTTTGCTGATTTTAGCTAAGTTAATGTTAATTATTCTTATGTTTGCTTCTCCCTTACTCCCCTGCTCAACAAAATGTAGAAAACTTTTTGAAAAATGGTATAAGTCTTGGTTCGGCTTTTTTGGAAAAAAAATGTATTTTTTCATACATTTTTCTGGGATTATTTAAGTATTTTTACTTGGCTAGCATGATTGTTTCTCCCGGCTCCCCTCCTCCCCAGAAGGGTTTTAGGAGTTTCTGATCAGAGATAGCTAAAAAAAGGGGGGGTGGTGGGGTCTAAAACTGTACCTCACAGAGAACGAGAACTGCTATATCTATTTTATCAAGATTTTTCGGAAAAAGAATGAACTCTAAACAGTTACAAAGGTTGTTAATCTTTTATTCTGCAGTAGGAATATTAGCTATTAGTATATTGGTAGCAATAATAAGTATATTTCCCCTTTCTGAACAACTTAGAAGGAATCAAGAAAGGAACTTACAGTCAGCTTTACGAACTAAAAGATTAACGGTTGAAGTATTTCTTTCTAGAGCTAAAGATATTGCTTCCCAAATTTCTAGTCGTACTCAAGCAAGAGTAAATTTAGAAATTTATAATCGTAATCCAAATAATTCTGCTGTTGCTGTTTCTAAGGTGAAATTATATCTAACAGATGCTCTTAATCAGACTGAAGATGTAGTTGGAATTAGTCGTTTAGGTCTAGATAATAAATTAATAGTTGAACTTGGTATACCTATTCCTCAAAAATTTTGGAATTTGCCAGTTAAAAAAGCTAAAATCAGCAATCCAATTTCTATCGATAATAAATTATATTTCATGATTACCCAACCAGTTCATAACTCACAAAAACAACGAATCGGTACAGATTTTGTTTTATTTAAAATGCAAGGTTTAGAAAAAATTATCACAGATAATACGGGAGTAGGTAAGACTGGTGAAGTATTTTTAGGAACTTTAGAAAAACAACAACTCAAATTATTTTTATCATCGAAAAATCAAAGCAACAGTTTATCTGAATCAATTACTAAAGAGTTAGAAAAAACCTTATTTTCTCAAGATTCTGGAGTAATATTTGTCAAACCTAAATTTTGGAATTATGGTCAAATAATTGCTTATGAATCTCTATCAGAAGTAAATTGGGGACTAGCGATCGCCGTCGAACGTCAAGAATTGTATGCTCCAGTAAATCGTCAGCTTATTACCATTGGAATTGTCATAATAGTTTTAAGTCTTTTGGGTACTGGTGGAATGATTGTACTACTCCATCCATTAACTGGTCAAGTAATTATTAAAACTGATGAACTGGAAAAACAACTAGAAGAAAAAAATCAGGCTTTAAATGAGTTAAGTTATACTCAACAACAACTACTTTTGGAAATTCGCGACCGCAAAGAAAGCCAAATTAAACTGCAAAATCATAATAGAATATTAATGGAACTTGTGCAAAATCGAGCTGTAAATCAAGGAGATTTGTTAACAGGTATTCAAGCAATTACGGAAGCTACAGCTAAAATATTAGAAGTTGAACGAGCCGGAGTTTGGTTGTATGACGACTCGAAAAATTATTTAAAATCTCTAAATTTGTACCAAAACCAACTCAATGAACACATTAGAGAAACAAATCTTGATATGAAAAATTATCCTAATTATTTTCGAGCGATTAATTCACTACAAAATCATGGCATTATTGCAGCTAATGATGCTCACAACGATCCTAGAACTAAGGAATTTTCTGAGACTTATCTCAAACCTTTAGATATTTTTTCTATGCTTGATGCTGGAGTTTGGATTGGTGGAGAGATAGTGGGTGTTATTTGTATAGAAAAGTGCAGTGAAATAAAATATTGGACTGTTGAAGATGAATTTTTTGTACATTCAATTGCTAACCTAGTGTCTTTAGTAATTGAAGCTAGCGAGCGCAAACAAACTGAGAATGCTTTACGAGAATCAGAAGCTCAATTAAAAGTACAAAAACAAGAATTACAGGAAACTTTAAAAGAACTAAAATCGACTCAAACTCAGATGATTCAAAGTGAAAAAATGTCTAGTTTAGGTAGAATGGTTGCTGGAGTTGCCCATGAAATTAATAATCCGGTTAACTTTATTCATGGAAATATTACTTATGCAAAAAATTATATTCAAGATTTGTTCGGTTTACTTCAACTTTATCAAAATTATTATCCCCATCCCCATCCTGAAATTGAGTCAGAAATTGAAGCTATTGAATTAAATTTTCTCCAAGAAGATTTAAAAAAAGTTCTCACATCTATGGAAATTGGAACTGAACGGATTATAGAGATTGTTAAGTCACTACGAACTTTTTCCCGTTTGGATGAAGCAGAAATTAAGGAAGTAGATATCCATGAAGGAATTGATAGCACTTTAATGATTTTACAAAATCGCTTCAAACCTAAATCAGGATTTGTTGGTATTGAAGTAATTAAAGAGTATGGTCAACTTCCCAAAATTAACTGTTATGCAGGACAGATTAATCAAGTATTTATGAATATTATTAGTAATGCAATTGATGCCATTGAAGAGGTTCAATTTTCTCAATCTCGCTCAGAAAAAATGGGTGAGGTAGGTTGTATTAGAATTAAAACTCAAGTAATAGAAAATAATTGGATAAAAATTTTGATTGCTGATAATGGGGGAGGAATGAGTGAAAAGGTTCAGTCTAATTTATTTGAACCTTTTTTTACCACCAAATCTATTGGCAAAGGAACAGGATTAGGACTTTCCATTAGTTATCAAATTATTGTGGAAAAACATCAAGGAAAACTAGAATGTAATTCTCAGATTGGAAAAGGTACAGAATTTATAATTATGATTCCGATTAAGTTAAATTAGGGTTTGCTGAAGGTAGGCAATGGGCAATATTTATAGCCGTTAATTGTTCTAAATTTTTCCAAGTTTTGTGAGAAAAAATCCAGAGTTTTTAAGGTTAATTTAGTAGTTTTTTGACACTTTTTATAACTAGAAAAATCCTTTAAGATTTGTATATTAATACTTTGATATTTAATCAGCAAGCCCTAATTAATAATTGATAATTTCTACAATTAATTCTGGTTAAAAATGAAAGAATTGAATAGAAGGAAATATTCTTTTTGTATTAGGCTTTATACCTTTATTTTTATGTAAAATTTATTGATAAAGTTAGTAACTATTTTCTGCGGAATGCTGCGCCAATAGCTTTTTAGTGAATGAAGTAACTATTATTTGGTATTAAATCACAATAACAGCGAGCTTGCTCTAAAAGTAATAAAGCTAATAGCTAATAGCTGATTGCTGAATGCTGAATGCTTAAAAGTAACTATAAGAGGTTAGCAGAATCAGTATCTAAAAACAATATTGCCTGAGATTTTTGTCGTAAAATAGAAGCAGGACAAAATTGATTAATCGGATTATATAACATATCTTTAATTACTTTTGCCTTTCGCTTTCCTGGTGCAAAGCAAAGAATTTTTTTTGCTGAACAAATTGTGGGAATAGTTAATGTAAATGCGTATTGGGGAACTGCATTAAGATTAGGAAAATGACCTTGGTCTACCTGTTGTTGACGATTAGTTATATCAAGTTTGACTAACTTCACTGTTCGAGAGTCATTAAAATTAGCTACAGATGGATCATTAAAAGCTATATGTCCGTTTTTTCCTACCCCTAAAAAAACTAAGTCGATAGGTTGAGAAGATAATAATTTAGTGTAGCGATCGCATTCTTCTAATGGTTCATTCACATCACCTTCAATATAATTAAATTGGTGAGGTTTAATAAATTTTTCTACTTTTTCCTGGAGATAAAAACGGAAACTTGCAGGATGATTTCCAGATATTCCTAGATATTCATCAAGATGAAATAAAGTTACTTTAGACCAGTCTATAGCACCTAAAGAAATTAAGTTTTGGAGAAACATAATTTGTGAATTTCCAGTTGCTAAAATAACAGTTGCTTTTCCCTGTTTAGTAATTAAATTTTGCAAATATTCTTGGGTAATATAAGCAGCATCTTGAGCCATTTTTGCTTCTTGATGATATACTTTGACTGATAGAGAATCAACAAAAAATGTTTTGATTGGTTGATAGAGTTCGGTTGTGTTATTGCTGAAATTAGAAGCCATATAATAATTGATAATTGATAATGGATAATGGATAATTGATAATGAAAACTATAGCAATCGTAAATAGATAGTGAGATTTTATGGTAGGGGTTTGGTTGCCAAATCCCTTTGGGTTTTGGTTTGGATAATTGATAATGAAAACTATAGCAATCGTAAATAGATAGTGAGATTTTATGGTAGGGGTTTGGTTGCCAAATCCCTTTGGGTTTTGGTTTTGAGACCAAACCCCTACAGTTTTTTTCACGAATAATTTCTGATAGCTATATCTCTGATTATAGTTAGCTGAAAAAGTCTTTTTTTCAAGGTATAAATCAAGAATCAGAATAACAAACCAGGTTTCTATTTAATCTTTGATGATGTGATTATAAACTGTCTAAAAATCCCCCTACTATCTGATTAAACTTTTCCGGTTCCACCAAAAATGCCCAATGATTTCCCGGAATTTTTTCTACTTTTAAATTCCTTAAATACTGACGATAAGGTTTAACTTGCACATCACTTTTATTGACACCTTTTTCTGGTTGAATAAACAAAGTTGGTACATCAATATATTCTGTTAAACCAGGAACTCGCATCACTTCTGTAAATATTTCATTTCTAGCAGGAATCACAAATTTACTTCCCCACTTTCCATCAGCTTTTTTATCAATACTTTCCCGAAAAACTGTTTGTTGAAATTCGCTCCAACCAGCATATTTTCCTAACTCTTTTGCTTGAGTTTCTGCTTCAGCAAAACTATCAAACGGACCCATACCTTTGAGAGTTTCTAAAGTTCGATAAAGTAGAGGAAAAGTAATTTTAAGAAATCCAGGCATTTTGCCAATAAAAACTGGATCTGCCAAAATCATACTTTTAAATTTTTCCGGATTTTTTCTAGCCCAAATACAAGCTAATTTTCCCGTCCAAGAATGACCTAAAATATGAGCTGAAGACCAGTTTAAATATTTCATTAATGCTTCTAAATCGGCAATTGTTGTTTCAAAACTATAATCAGTTTCTGGTTTTTCACTTTCTCCATGACCGCGCATATCTGGCGCGACAATATGATATTTATTTGCTAAATATTCTCCCAAACTTAGCCAGACTAAAGCTGAATCTGCTAAACCATGTAATAATAAAAGTGGTTGTTTTTTTTCTTGACTTTCTTCTGTTTGCCATTCTAGATAAGAAAGTTGAATATTGGATGAATTTAACGTTTTGCGATAATAAACCATAATCAAAATATGAGAATTGAATCTATTAATTT
>NZ_JAYKGW010000114.1:0-11778 GCF_035285525.1 Okeania sp.
TTCTGGGTCAATTGATTGCAGTAATGTGGCCACTAATTTTGATGATGATATTTTTGGCGTCATGGGTAATATTTTACCATACTAGCTGCACTTTTTCTCTTCTTACCCCAATTTATTGAGCGGATACGGGGAGGATTGCATTTTAGTCTTCATGTTCCCAATCCCAATGGTGGCAGAATTCGGGTTTCTATGAAGGAAAACGAAGCATCAGCACCTTGGCAAACTTTAACCACTATCCGCTCTCGCTTAAATGACACTGTTTTACGCAGGGATTCCCTCGAGCTGGTCAGTGGCAATTATGATACCGACTCACATCCTGCCGCTCACGAACCCAATCAAATTGGTTTTGCCACACAAGGTTTTGAAAACTTCCACTTTGAAGTACCAGATGATTTGCGAGGCAAAACTGCAACACTTCGGTTTGAGTTAGAAGGAAATACCCCCATTTATCTTGATGATGTCTTCTTTCAAAGCGTTCATCTCAAACTAGGAAATCCCACCTTGACCGATCCTGCAGATGGAGCAAACCAACAAAAAGCGAGATTTGATGTAGCTCAACCCAACAACTATTTGATTGAAAAACCACAGTATGTCTTATCTTACAATAACCGCGAAAGAGGACCAAACTGGGTAAGTTACCAACTGAATAACTCCTGGATTGGTGCGCAAGAACGCAGACAGAACGAAGCGTGGGATAGGGATTTTCAACTTCTACCACCACTAGAAGGAACTCAAGGACAATGGTACACGGGGACTGGAAGACAAATTCACAGAGGACACATGACTACGAGATCGCACCGAAACAGAAATCTCAAAGATCAGCAATCTACTTTTTACACTAGCAGTATGCTTCCACAGCATGCCCATAATAATTCTGACAGTTTCCAATCGGCGTGGTATAACCTCGAAGGATATGCCCGAGATCAACTTGTTTTGACCGAGGGGAAAGAACTCTATATTATATCTGGTGGATTTGGTTCGGCACCTTTACCGAATAATCCACCGATTCCTGCCAATCATCCTCTCAGAGTAAATGGTATCAACTACCCCGAGGCAACTTGGAAAGTCATCGTAGTTCTTGAACCAGGTCAGGGCGTTGCAGATATTACAGAAGACACGCGAGTTATTGGTGTGATTACGCCCAACAATGCAAGACCAACCGATTTAACGCCAGAGCAATTGGAGGCTTGGCGCAACTGGGGAGAGTGGCGTTTCAGTGTTGACGATATTGAAAGTGTAACGGGACTAAACCTCTTGTCGAACATTCCCGAAGAAATTCAAGACCAAATTGAAGAAAGGGTAGACAATGGTCCTACCGAACGAACTGGCGTTGTGTCTTAGCAAGAGCAGTTAGCTCGTTTTCGTAGAAGTCGTTCCTGCTATACCAGGAACGACTGAAATTCGATTGATACTGCATTTTATGTTTTTTTATCAAAATCATGGCAACCAAATGCTGAGTACAACTTCCCAAAATTCGCATTTTCAGAACAACAACCTGTTTATAGTCCATTCATTCCGACCAATCAGGTCCGCATACGACATATCCATCCTCAAGAATTGTGTTCAAAAAGAAAGCTCCTATCCCACAATGCCAATTCTTAGCACCTTTAAAATTAGAGACCACCAATATAGCATTCTCCGTTGCAAATCCCCTACATTCTGCTCCCTCAAATTTAGCACCACTGAGAACAGCTTCAGTAGCATCAGCGTATATGAGGTCTGCTCTAGTCAAATCTGCTCCAGTCAAATCTGCTCCAGTCAAACTTGCGTAACTGAGGTCGGCGTAACTGAGGTCGCTACCGAGCAACTTCGCACCCCTTAAATTCGCATAACTGAGGTCGGCACAACTGAAGTTACTCATAACCATCTTGACCCCCTTTAAATTGGCATAACTAAGATTGGCACCTCTAAAATCCACAGCACCTAAATCAGCTTCAAACAAATTGATCTCACTCAAATCTGCTTCAAACAGAGATTGACCCGTAAATCTGATCCTGACAAAATTTCTTTCACCTTTAGCATAGCGTGTCAGCAACTCCCCTGCATCTATAGGAATTTTCGGATCGGCATTATATACAATTTCCGAATTCAGATTCGCATCAGTTAGATTAACACCTTCCAATTCTGTATATTCTAGATCGACATCGCTGAAATCGGCATCAACTAAGGTGACATCAGTAAGACGGGAATAGTACATAGTCGCTTCTTTAAGGTTAGCACCGTTGAAGTTGACTCGTTCCAAAATCGTATTAGTAAAATTTGCTTCTCTGAGGTCAGCACCGCTGAAATTGGTGTCAGTAATCTGGCAATTACTAAAATCTGCTTCTCTGAGGTCAGCAATGTTAAAGTTCGCTTGAGTTATAACACAACTGCTGAAATCGGCTTTTTGTGCATCAGTCTGACTCAGGTCAGTTCCTACCAGAATAGTATTAGCTAGGTTAGCGTCATATAGACAAGCACTACTAAGAATAGCATTACTCAAATCTGCTCCTTTTAAATTTGCTCTCAATTCTGATTCTACTGGACTCAAGCGAGCATTTCGTAAGTTAGCACCTGTAAGATTAGCATCAACTAAGGTAGCCATTTCTAAATTAGCCATTTCTAAGTTGGTCTGGCTTAGGTTAGCACCTTCCAAGCGAATACCTCTTAAAAAACCCTTTCTCAGATTTGCCCCGCTTAAGTCAGCACCAGTCAAGTTAGCATATTCCAGTTTACCACCTCCAATATCTGGCTTCAAAAGCTCGAGTTGCTGAAAATCTCTTTCCCCACGAGCGTAGCGTAACCGTAATTCTTCTGCTGGTTTCATAATTTAATAATTTAATAATAAGTCAATAATTTTCTGTTTCTGAATAGTCTAGCAAAAATTATGTACCATTTTCTCAACAACCATTATTACTCCCACAGGTAAGGCCCGCGCACGAACTCTCCATCAGGAAAGACTGTTTTGCAAATTAAAGCTCCCCTACCAATGCAACAGTTTTTAGCACCTTTGAGATTGGCAGCAACTAAGATTGCCCCCTCAAGCTTACATTCGAGAAGCTCGGCTTCTTTTAAGTCCGCACCAGTGAGAATAGCTTCTCTAAGATCGGCGTAACTAAGATTAGTATTTGTCAAGTCTGCACCACTTAGATCGGTTTGCTTCAAGTTAGCGTGACTGAGAATTGCTCCCTTAAGGTTATTGCCCAGCATTTTGGCCTGACTCAAGTTGGCACGAGTCAGATTTGTCTTTTCAAAACTGTTCGCGCCCATGATATCTGCTTCAGATAAATTTATCTCTGTTATATCTGCTTCGCTCAGATACGCAGATAAGTGAATGCTAGTAAAATCCCTTTCCCCTATGGCATATTGTCGAAGCAAATCTTCGGTATTCAGGTTTTTCTTCATTATTGTTCTCCTTTTAAAAAAAAACTAACTGGTTTTGACTTCGTATCCAATCAAATTAATTTCTCTCTGGTCAACATTGAAAACAAAAATATCTTACATAGGCTTAGAAATACTGGTATTTCCTCCCCTAAAATTAGTATTTGTGAAGGGGAAATAGGGTTGAAAATATGCTAAAATTCAGTTTTTGAAGATGTATAATTTCTGACCTCAACAGCGATTGCCTTCAACTTCAATCTGGCAGAATCGTCTTACCCTCAACGACTGCACCACTAAAATCTGCATTACTTAAATTAGCGTTGTCAAAGTTGACTTCTTCTAAAATAGCCCCGCATAATTGGGCATAACTCAGATTGACTCCCTTAAGAGAAACCTGATGAAACTTAGCACCGCTGAGGTCTGCTCCTTTTGAAAGCACTATCAGTGATGCCGTTTAAGGTGGCAAAAAGTACATAGATTTATGATGGTTCTTCCATTGTGGAAGAATCGTCTTGATTTAATCTCCTAGCTCCCACATTTTTCTCAGAAAGGCATGATGGGGATCGGTTTTAACAGTTCCATCAGGCAATATCGTATTGTAATATACAACACCTTCATCGCTACCAGTCAAGTTTTCAGCATTGGTCATGTCAGTACCAGTAAGATTAGCGCCATCGAAAATAATAGAAGTTAAACGAGCGTTAGTTAAATTCGCATTAGTTAAGTTAGAACCAGACCATTTTGTATAGTCTAAATTAGCGCCACTCAAATTGACATCGGTAAAATTGGTATCACTAAAGTCGGCAGATTCTAAATTAGCATTTTCCAGATTCGCATTACTCAGGTTGACTTTATCAAAAATAACCCTCTCCAAACTGGCACCGCTTAAGTCAACATTTCGCAAGACTATCCCGTAGAATTTTCTTTCTCCTGCCGCATAACGTCTGAGAAACTCTTCAGCAGTCAGAACTCGGTCGGGGTCATTTTCAATCTGGCCATCTGGCATTACAGTATTGCAAAAAAGAGCATCAGTTAAATTAGCATCAGTCAAATTAGCATCAGTCAAATTAGCACCAGTCAAATTAGCACCAGTCAAATCAACGAACTTCAAAATTGTGTTAGCCAAACTTGCATATATTAGATTGGCGTAACTCAGATTTGCTCTCTCCAAATTGCTATTTCTGAAATTAGTACCAGTTAAATTCGAGTTAGTTAGAATAGTATTCAGCAGACGACAACCATTAAGATTGGTATAACTCAAATTAGCATCAGTCAAGTCAGTACGAGTCAAATGAGCATTACTTAGATCTGCATCGCTAAGATCGATGCTCGTCAGTTCGGTATCGCTTAGATCGACTGCTTTGAGAACGATTCCGCTAAAGTCTCTTTCTCCATCGTTATATCTTTTCAAAAATTCTTGAAGTTCCATAAGTTTTTCCTTGAACGCTACTACAAATTCATTGTAACACGAGCGATGCCATTACTACATCCTGACAGCAAATGAAATGATTTCAGTTCAAATAATTATAAGCGGGAGTCATTTCTACCGGAATTGAATATTTCTGAGAAACGGAATTTGCTGACTAGACCTTGGAATGGAATTGGTGATTTTAATCCGAAGCGCATCTTGACCGCAACTTGGAAGCTAGATACAGTAACGGATACAGGAAAGTGGTATGGCCACGATGGCCAAACTGAAATTTCTCTGCCCACAAGCGGTCTGCCTAACACTAACTCTAGCTTGACTCTGCCAGAAGAATTGACTTTGACTGCAGGGCAGACTTATCATTGGGCAGTTGAAGTTATCGATCGCAATGGAAATTCGGAGCTTGAGTCTCGCAGTTTCCAGACCGAAAATTCCGAACATAATCTTGACAATACTTTCAGCAGCGTCAGCGTGGTTACTCATGGCTTTAAATTGCCTACAGAAAGTCCGGGAATACCCGATAATATTTACAACTTAGGCAATAATATCGCTGAGTCTGGTGGCGAGGGTTTAATGATGAGGTACAATCGCCAAACAGGTGGTTGGGATGCCATTGACAAAGAGGGCCGCCTTTTGTCAGATGTTAAGATTTCTGATTATTACGGTAAACCTTTAGTGTTACTAACTGATTGGTCTTCTGATAACCAATCGTCAATTCCTGACTCTGGTTTCAGTGAAGGAGCAGCAGATGCTTTCTTTGCTTCTCTGGTTCAACTCGACCAACAATTAGGAGGAACAGTTGCAAATATTGAGGGCAAACTGGTCAACAAACATGGTGCTGTTTTTGACTCCCCGTTACATTTTATTGGTTTCAGTCGTGGTGCTGTAGTCAATAGCGAAATGATTCAGAGGATTGGAACTCACTTCCCCCATGCTGGAGGACCACTCAACGCGGATGGTACTCCTCAAGTGGATTCTGAAGGTTCCGAAATTCGGGATTTACAAATGACAACTATTGACCCCCATGATTTTGAACAGCCTGGGTTTTCTTTCCCAGAATGGATCCCATTCATAGGTGGAGAAGGATTTGGTGATTTCAACGATCCAGAAGTACAGGTTTGGGAGAATGTTACCTTTGCAGATAATTACTATCAGACTGTACCGAAGTTAGACCCTAATTTCTTAGAATTGACAGCAACGCCAGCAGGTCGCTTGATTGAGAATGCAGATTTGAATATCTTTTTGGGTACGAACTCCGCTGAAGAGAATTATGAGAATAGTCGAGCTGGTTTTACTAGGGAAACTGATGGCAACTTCTGGCCTATTGCTCCTAGTTTTCCCTGGGAATTTGATAAGAAGTTGCCCCTAGCAGGTCGTGGTGCAGTTCACGGACGGGTGCTTTCTTGGTATGATGGTACTACTAATTTGTCGGTGACGAAATCCCCAGATGAGTTGTATCGTCGTTTGGGAGATGGACATCACAACCATTTATATGACTCAGATTTTTCGGGGGTGGCGAATCCTTGGTACACTCCAGACCATAATAAGGCTACTTTTGAGTTAGGGGATAAGAATGCACCGTGGGAAGGTATCGGTACAGGTTGGTTTTATTCAGTGCTTGGTGGTGGTAAGGATTTGCGGCCGGAGTCGAAGTTGTCGGAGCGGGTGTCTATGAGTTTTGATAATACTAGCGATCGTGAAAGTCAAGGTGATTTTGCAGTACCGACTTTGTTTAATGGTAATTTTGATGCAGTTTTTAATCCTAATGGTTTACTGCGTAATTCTCTTTCTGATGGGATTCCGGGATGGTCTGGAAGTAGTCCTTCAAACTCATCGTCTTCTGATAGTGGAAGTAGCGCCAATGTCAATTCATTAGTTGAATGGAGTAACATTGGTTTACCACTACGGTATCGGCAGGGTGCTGGTTATGATGGAACTACAGCCAACTATGCCTTGAAACTAGATAGTAATTTCCCAAAAATCACTCATAATCCTTTTGTTATACCTGAATGGGGGAATTTAAGGTTTGATGTTTATGCTCCTAAAGAAAGTGGGAAGTTGAAAGTACAACTGGAAGTTGAAGGGGCTAATATACCAGTCAAGACAATAGATTTGGCTATAGATGCTGGTACGGTTCAAATAGGAGATAAACAAAAAGTTGATAAAATCAAAGAAATATATGGAGACAATGTTAATAGTATTGGATATAGAAGAAAGGGCGGATTTGAAACCTTCCAATTTCCCTTTCAAAAACTCTCTAGCGATGAATGGAAGAAATTTATGGGAAAACCAGCTAAATTAACATTTACTTTGGAAGGAGATTCTGAAGTTTTCATAGACAATGTTTTCTTCAAAAGCGCTCACATTAAGTTAGGAAATCCGACTAATGCACGATGGGATGCGACTCAAGAAACACCAACAAATTTGCTAGTAGAAAAACCAGGTTATACAGTTTCTTATAACACTCAAACCAAAACACCAAACTGGGTAAGTTGGCAGGTTAACAAAACATGGACTGTGCCAAAGAAAGCCAGACTGGGTATTGAATTTATAGACGATCCTTTCTTCTCTTTGCAATCATCCCATCCTAATTGGCCAAAAGTAAATGGAACAATATTTACGGGCTTAGGGATGGATAGAGGTCATTTAATTCCAGACAGAGACAGAAACAGAAATCCAAAGGATACCATAGAAACTTACATGGGAAGTAATTTAATTGCACAATCAATGGATAATAATCGACGATTTACAGACATTCCATTGACTGGTTCTGCTTGGTTTAACATCGAAAAAATGATAGGCAATGATGTTGAGGCTGGAAAAGAGTATTACGTTGTCGCTGGAAGTTTAGGTAATGACTGGAGTTCACAGAAAAAAAGTAATGCACCAGAATTGCTTGAAAAGCTAATAAATCAGGGAGATACAAATCCTCAAAAATTTAACAATAATATTTCAATTCCTGAATGGACTTGGAAGAACGCGATCGCTTTACCGAAACCGGGTATGGAGGTTACATCAGAAGCAGAGGCATTTGTGTATATTACGCCTAATCATGCAGAACCAACAGACAATGAGTTGCCGATAGAACATCCACTCAATCAATTGTTGGGTGAAGAACGTGACCCTATAGAAAGTCGGGATCAATGGAGAAATCCTGAAACTTGGAGGATAGGTCTTCAACAACTTCAAGACCTTCTTAACAGCAGAAAAGACCCCCAAAATCCTGAGGAAACTGACCCTCGTTTTAACTTCCAGTTTGATTTCCTTTCTCATATTACCGATCAAGAAGTTCGAGGTAAGTTGATGAAAGACGGAGAATATGTTCCTTTTTAAAGTGGCAGTATCTGCTCTTTGAGAACCCGATCGGTTAGGCTTTTTGAGGGATAGTCTGTCGGAACAACTTTTGATAATTGTTCCGACAATGTCCATTATAGCAATGTGCGCACTTAATATTTACAAATTCCAGGAGATGTCCAATAACTAAAAGTCTGATATTATAAGCTATTCATTCTTCCTGTTCCCTATTCCCTGTTGCCTGTTCCACGGCAGCGCAGCGCTATATTTTTTAGGACTTACACAGAGACGCTACATATAGCGTCCAAAACTATTGCGTGGCTTTGTTGCATGAAAGTAGCGTTCTTAGCATCCATTCCGCATTAAGGGATAAATATTAAGTGGGATGGGCATCCTGCCCGTCCGAAAATATGGGCATTCCTGCCCGGTGTGAAAATATAAGAAACAGCAAACTTGCAGGATGCCTGTTCCACAAAACTATTAAAATCATCCCACATTATTTTTTGTACACCTTCTTCATGCAACAAAGCCCTATTGCGCAATAGTTTTTTAACTCTATAAATAGTACCTTTGCGTAAGTCCTAATTTTATTGTTTACAAAAGTTTTTCAATATTTTTATTTGCTCTAACAGGATAATTGCTCGAACCTTGTAAAAAGAATCCGTCTTTTAAAGTTATATTGTGGAAGAAAGCTAGAGATTCACCACTGCATCTTAATTCTGCATCTTGAAAGTTGACTTCAATGAAGTGAGTGCAAGTCGTATCTGCACAGATTGTTGCTTCTCTCATATCAACATAAATAAAGCTAGCACTATTCAACTCGCAATCCAGTTTAGCTCCTCTAAAGTCACAATTTATGAATTGGGATCCATTCCAATCCCCACTCAGGGTAGCATTACTCAAATTACAATTGCTAAAGTGGGCGCAAAACAGATTAACATCCCGTAATTCAGCACCACTGAGGTCAACTCCATGCAAAATCGCCTTTTCAAAGTTTCTTTCCCCTGCTGCATAGCGACTAAGAAGTTTTTGAGCGTCTAATCCTCTACTAGGATTAATTATTAGCTTCCCATCAGGTCTAGTGCTATAATGAACAATAGGGTCTCTTGGTATTTTGATGTCAGTTAAATTAGCATTTGTGAGATTACTACCAATAAATTGAGTTTCATCTAAATTAGCTCCACTCAAATTAGCATAACTTAGGTCAGAATTAGTAAAATCGGCACAAATGAGATTAGCTCCGCTCAAATTAGCATAACTCAGGTTTGTACCTATGAAATAGGTGTGCCGGAGACTAGCTTTTTTGAGATTAGCTCGACTGAAATTAGCATTTCCTATATGCCCTTCTATGAATGCGCTTTCGAGACTAGCGCCACTTAAATTGATATCCATCAGGAGGGCATCAAAAAAATAACATTTTCTTAAATCTATACCCGAAAAATCTCTCTCACCATTTTCATACTGTTCTGAGAAATTATCTTCAATTTGTCTTCTGGAAAAATCTCTCTCAACATTTTCATGCTGTTCTAAGAATTTCTCTTGATCCATAACTTGTCTTCCAATATATCTATCTCTACATTATCAACTATAGTCAAAACTAACTATACAAGCAATCATTAATTTTAAGTTAGATATAGCTCTGCCCTCGGGGTTTTATCAAGTTCTTCCCAAAGATTATCTTAATGATACTGGAGAAAATATAACGTTTATATCTCTTCGTACTGACATTCCTGATGCTCCATTCGATCCTTAATTTCTTTCCATAACAAGAAAGTATTTTGAAGGGAAAGAAAATAGCAATCCTATTACAGTAGGGGGATTGCTATTTTTTCTAACTATTTATTGTTACATCCATCGTTACAAATGCTGCCATCAGGCAAGATCGTATTGCACAAAATAGCACCTCTTAGATCGACTCGTTTAGGTTGATTATATAGCAATGAGCGCTGGCATCTTTGCATGCTACGAATATCTTCATTTGTAACATAAGCTCCTACTACATGACTGATATTTTTGATGTGCGATAGCTTCGCTGTGCCTCCGGCAATCGCAACTCGGTCCCCCTGTCGTGAGCCAAATATGTTTTTCTCTGCCAGATATGACATCACACGGTCCGCGATAGCTTCGCTGTGCCTCCGGCAATCGCGTCTCGGTTTTACCCCATGCCACCATGTTTACCTCCCAGTCTTATAGACTTGCACCTTGAAATTTAATTCCGAGGAATTGGTTTAACCACTACGGAAAAACTTGAGGATTTTCAATTGACTGCTGCATCAACACAGTCTCTAAAATTGTCAAATTCCTTTATTCTTTGTCTAATCCAATTTTTTAATACAAACCACCAACGTTCTATCTTATTAAAATTTGGTGATTAGGGTGGTAAATACCAGATTTGACACCCTTTCTTGGCCACTAATTCTTCTATATAAATTGATTTATGAAACGTTGCATTATCTAATATGATCACTTGTCTTGGTTGTAATTTTGGTAGTAAACAATTTTCCAACCAGTTTTCAAATAAGTCACGATTACAACTTCGGTGTAAATGTTAAAGGAGCAAACATTGGGGAATTGATTTATCGCTGCCACCCGTCCTTACTCTCTCAGTTCTTTTTCCTGACTTCATACCTGCTACTCTTTTCCCTTTAATTCCATAACCATAAGGATAATCTTCTCGATTATCTATTCCAGTTTCATCTACATAAACAATGTCTTTCTTGTCTATTTGATGAGTGTTTAAAGATAAATTCTTCTCTTTCTAGTACGTCTCTTTCTTGATAACCATATGTTTTTTTTTACGAGTAAAACCAATTTTTTTTAAACCTCTACCAATAGTAAAACGACTACAATTTCCCCATTTTCCAGCCATTTGTTTTTGAGTTTGATCGTGATTAGCCTCAACAAATTTTTCAAATTCTTCCCAATCTTTAATTTTAGATTTTTGAGGAGGAGGTACATTTGCCTTAGAGGCTATTGAGCCTGTGGTTAAATATATATCTCGCCATTGATGAAGAGTAGGCCGACTTATACTTAATAAACGACTCAGATAACTGATAGACATACCATTAATAATCAGATTAATAGCCCGTCAAATCCCAAATCTTGACTGTAAGGATGTACCATAACACTCAAACTTGATTTTAAAGATACTTAAAGTAACTTAAACTATAAAATGTCAATACCTAAAGACCCATTCTTAAAACTTTAGTCTTTGGCGTTGGCGGAGCCTAGCGGCAGCTATATCGCCTAATTTATCAAAAAAGCAGGCCATACAGTATTAATACTACATGAGACTATTGTTGTAATATGTAAAGATGCCAGCGATCATTGCTATACTGGCCGCAGCTACCCTGACTCTTTTGTGACAGGTTTTACTGTTACCTATGATATTTCTTCTGTGGATGTCATAGCTATCCCACAAGTAGGATTGCCAGTGGTGACTGAAGTAGGAGTCCAACGAGCCGAAGACGGTTTAGCAACTTTTGAAGCTAACTTGAGTCTCTCAGCACCAGAGTCAGACCCCACTCAAGCACCAGTGTTGCAGGGGGCAGAATTGAAGTTTAATGATCAGAATGGAGACCCTTTTCCAGATAACGAACCGGTTTTATTCCTAACTGCTGATAACGCTCTCATAGATGATAACGATCTACCAACATCGACAGGCAGTCAGTTGACAGATTTGCAGGTGAAGTTTTATG
>NZ_JAYKGW010000115.1:0-6539 GCF_035285525.1 Okeania sp.
TCTAGCTCTTTCTTGAGCATTAGTCAAACGTTCCATATATTTAGTATTAGGAAAATCTGGTTCTGCTAGAGCTAAACCTTCTTCTACCATATATTCATTAATTAGTTTCCCTTCCACCCAAACATAAGCTAAGAGGCGATCAAATCTATCTTTCTCCTGAGTATCAAACTCCAATAATACCTCTTGTCCCAAAGTTAATTTTTCTAATTCAACTTTAGCCTCTTGTCCCCAAGGTTTTTGTCTAATATCTGGCGCTTGAATACCAATCAAGCGAATCGGTTCTAACAAAGGCACAGGAGCAGAACGGTCAGTTATTTCGATAGTTTGTCCACTAACCACCCTTTCCACCGTAGTAATTTTGCCAGAACTGAGGTTTGGCTGTTGACAACTAACCAAAAATATGCAGGTCATAAATAGACAAATAATTTTAGTCTTCATCCAATGGCAGTCCAACTTCCACCTTTCCTTTGCCAAAGTAGCGACCAAACTGAAGTTCATAAACTTCATCCTCATCCTGTGTTTCTACAAATAGGTCAGAACGTGCATAACTAACACAGAGAAGAGCATAACCCTGTTTTTGTAATTCTAGGGATAGTCCCATTGCTTCAGGTTGATGGATTTCTCCAGATAGGACTCTAACTGCACAAGTAGTACAAGCACCATTACGGCAAGAAAAAGGTAACTCGATTCCTTGGTTTTCAGCACTGTGGAGAATGTAGCGGTCTTCAGGAACCTGGACTGTGTAATGGGTATTATTTTGGCGATCATGTATGTGAATTTGATGATAAGAGACCATTTCAGTTATCAGTTATTAGTTATTATTGCCTCCAGTTTCAGCTAGAGGAACTTTTATTATATTATTTGATAAAGGCCCAAAATCCCATAAGAAATTTTTTTTTCATAGGGGGTTGTCAAATTAAAATTAGTTCTGCTATAGTAGTGGAATTGTGAGCAAATTTTAAATTAAATAATTTTGCTACCAGGAGAGGTGGCCGAGTGGTTTAAGGCGCAGCACTGGAAATGCTGTTATGGGGTAACTCATACGGGGGTTCGAATCCCCCCCTCTCCGTTTTTTTCAGTTATTCAAAAAACATTAATTTCAGTATAAGCATTTCCTGTAGAACATTGCGCAAACAGCGGTTAGAAGAGTGCTTTTAGTTTTAGATAAAAACTTTATAATACACAATCGGAATAATTACTATATTAAGTCATTGCGACGGTCTCTCAGTGAAAGGAAGCAATCTTAGGGACGGTCAGAGAGAGATTGCTTCCTCTTGTCGATAGGGACAACTTTTCAAACGGATTTTGTATGATTCAGAAATTTTATCTTGCTACAAAATTAAATTTTCAAGTTTATATATATTAGTTTAAATTTTCTCCTTAAGGTTGAGGTTTTTATTACTAATAGCTGTTTGCTTACTTATTAGTTATCAGTTAATTCAACATTAATCTCATTAACTATTCTCCGTTTAAGTTCAACAGACTCAGAGCGTGGTAATAAATCAAAAACTTCTCGAAAAACATCATCTACTCTTTCAAAAGAAACTTGACCTTTCTCATTCAAAACAACCTTTCCTTTTTGGTTAATTAAAACAGTTTGAGGTACAAAACCTTGATAATAATAAGATGTTTTTGTAGAGTCATTAGTGACAGGATTAATAATAGTATCTACATTAACAGGAATAAAATTTGCTGCCCGACCATAGAATCTTTGAAGTTCAGAAACTACAGTCGAAAACTGTTTACAATCTTTACTATCATCTAAAAAAAATATAAGCAGTGCTGGTTTAGAACTTTTTAAAGAATCTTGTAAAGTCACCTTAGCAGGTACAAGAGAACCATTACCAGCATAAAGAGCAAAAATATTACCATCAAATCTATCATCATTGAGACTTGCTAAAGCAGTAGGTGTTGCTATTAGCATCAAAAAAAAGATTGTTAGTAGAAAACTAAACAAACTCAAGAATATTTTTTGCCATGAAAAACTTTGGGTTAGATTTAGCATAATTGTCAGATATTTAGTTACCAGTTATTCGTTATTAGTACCACTTACACAAGCAAACTAGGAAACTAAGTTTATTACCCTGATTATTGTTTTCTTGAAGCCGGAAATCTAGTTGATAAACTCGGTTTTTGTTTAAGTCTTTAATTAGAGTTTGCTGATTAAATCTGAAAGTATTTACAGATAAAGATTTTGGTCTTTTTAGACATAAAAACAAGTGCGAGCTTTTAAGTTCACCAGGTTGAAAAAATTATGATTTTTGGCTCACACTACACTTGAGGTGAAAATTTAACGGACTATTCTTTTGGCTTTCTCCTTTAACTTGTCGGTAAATTCTGACTTCTAACTCCTGACTCCTGACTCCTAGATTAATACTACATTTTTTCGTGCTTAATGTAGGATAATTTCTTTTTGATTGTTGTTTTTAGACCATTGTATAATTCATTGAAAAAAAGATTCCAGAAGTAACCATATTGTGGAAACTTTCTCACTAATAAGGCATCCGCAGGAAAAATAACCCTAGTTTCTTTCAAAGAATAAGGTTTACTTATATATCTAATTTGCTCTGGTTCAGGCAGCCAGTGACCTACACAAATATCTTTTTGATAATATTGAGCCTGGAGAAATAATCCTAACAATCTATCTAAACTCCAAAATGGTAACCAAGTAATAGGATCGGCTAACTTCATAGTATTTGATAATTCAAAAAGAGATTTTTTTACCATTTCAGTTCTCCACACCTTATTATTAAAGTTTTCAATGTGTGGGCCTTTATGATCTGTTCTTTTTGTATATGGCCAGAAAGCAGATATCTTAAATTTATTTTCTAAGGGAGCAATCGGAATTTCTCGTAAAGTCTGCTCTCTATCACTCTTATTTCTTCCTTTCACAATTTCCATTTCGCTAATTTCCGGAAGTTTGCCCCAATCACTCTTAATAGTTTCTTCATCCAAATAGCTTATGTTTTTTTTATTTAAACGTAGCACCCAACTGTGGGGATTTTTTTGGAAATATTCAGAAGTGAATTTAAGTACATCAGGATGTACAAAATCATCATCATCTAAAGCTAAGATATATTTTCCTGATGTGTTAAGTATGCCTGTCATCCTTTGAATAGTTTCACCTTTAAATGAACTATGTATAACTTTTAATCGAGGATCGTAGAAAGGTTTGACTATCTCATTAGGAGGATAAACCAAAATAAATTCAACATTACCTTTAACCGCTAGTAGTTGTTCTAACCAGTAGTCAGAAAAGTTACCCCTTGTGGGAGTTACAATTGATAAGATTTTTTCTTTTAATTCCATTTTATACCTGAACTTCCCCTTTGACAAAACTCTATAATGTATGCTTTACAAGAGATAGATCGAATTGTCCACACCTATTTACTGGGTACAAGATAAATAAAGTGTTAAATTTTATAATAAATCTAACACTTTGTGTTGTGGTGAGCGTGATTTGAAATAAATGACTATATTTTAGCACAGATATTCCCTGTGAGTCTTTGTTAAGAAATATTACAAGATTACATGACTACGTCCAAAAACGAAGCTTGCTCTCATATAAAATTGATAAGGGTTTTAGAGTTTTATAGTACATTTGGCGGGGGGAGTTCAGTCAGACCAAATCCTGGTTTAAAAAAGGTGTATAGATACTTTATTAGTATAATACATACTTTATTCCTGTTATTTAACACCTTTTATTCTATGCGAATTTGGTAGGAAATATTTCTAATATTTTTATTGTCAAACTACTAAATTTTATAGGTTGGATTTTCTTGAAGTTAACCAAACCTACAAAGTTATATTGATATTATTTCTGATCTGAACTGTCTGGCATTATTGCCCCTGTGAGTTTTGTATTTTCCCAGGATACTCCACCCAGTTTAGCACCAGTTAAATTCGCCCCAGATAAATCAGCTAAACTAGGTTCAGCAGCTCGTAAATCTGCTGAAATTAGATCCGCCCCTCTAAGGTTAGCACGATTCAGTTCCGCATTACGAAGATCGGCTTTAGTTAAATTTGTAGTTATTAATGTCGCACGAATCAAGCTAGCATTTTGTAAGCTTGCTCCACTTAAGTTGGCGTGTTTTAGATCAGAAGCATCAAGTTTTGCTCCATCTAAATTTGCTTCTCTTAAGTCTGCCCAACTTAGGTCTAAACCTCTTAAGTCAGAACCTGCTAAATTTACTCCTGGTAATGATACTTTAGGACCGAAAAAATAGATACCTAATTTAGAATAATCAAATTTTTCAGGAAAAATAGTAGCTTCACTACAAAGCGCTTGGTTCATTTTTACTATTTGTAGTTTTGCTCCTTTCAGGTTTGCTTTTAATAAATTAACTCTACTTAAATCTACTTCAGTCAAATTTGCATTAATAAAATTTGCACTCCTCAAATTTAATCCACTCAAATTTACTTTTGTCAAATTTGCACTACTAAAATTTGCATTATTTGAAATTTTAGAATTACTAAAATTCACTCCGCTCAAATTAGCTTCTGTGAAATTGGCTGACTCTAAATTAGCTTCATTGAGATGTACATTCCTAAAAGTTGTTTTTTCTAGTTTAGTATTATAAAGATGTGCTTTATTCAAGTTACTATTAATAAACTGAGTTTGACTTAAATTTGCGAACTGAAAACTAATTTCAGAAAGGTTAGTACCTCGAAATTTTGCCCCAGTTAAATTAACTGATTTAAAACTAGCACTACTCAAATTTGCACGATTAAAATTAGCATTAGTCAAATTTAGTTTTGAATCATTAAAAGACTTCCCACTCAAATCAACTCCAGCTAAATTAATCCCAGGGAAATCTCGTTCTCCAGCATTATATTTCTGCAAAAATTCTTTAGCACTAACTACAGGTTCTTTACTTTCTAGTTCTTGTTCATCCTCTTCATCTACTACTATGGAAATATCCTGAAATTCTATTTCATTCATATCTTTAACTCCAGGCAAATTTTCCATGTTCTCCAAATTTTTTACACTTTCTGTAAACCTACGATTAATTTCTGCTTCTGACAAAACTTCAGCACTATAAAAACGGTTAATTAATCCTCGTAAAATTTGTTGGTCGCTAGTCCTAATACCTATTTCCCTTTCTAAACCTTGGTCATTAGAAGCCAAAAAATTATGACTTCCTACAAAAGCAAACTTAGCATCACATACTATAAAATTTTCGTGAGTTCCTAATAATTTTAGCCTAAATAAAGCAGGATAAATTTTCTCTAACTGTTGTAAATCTGCCAAAGCATTATATTTCAAACCTTTGCCAATATTCCAGCGATCGCCTAAATATCCCCAACCAACATCTACCTGACAAGCACGGTCTAAACAAGCTTTAATTTTAGAGAGTAAATCTTTATCAATACTATTACAATTTAACCAAGGACACACAAGAATTAATCGTGATTCAACTATTTCTAATGCTTCAATTAATAGAGTACGACTGCCAGAGCGATCTAATATTAATTGATTTGGATGTTGTTCATAGTTTGCCAGGTTTTGATCTAGAGATATTGCTTGGTTTTCTTGAGTGGATATTATGGCTTCATTTTCAGCCAATAACTTATCTAAACGTAGATTCAAAATAGCTAACTTTTTCTGTAATTTTTCGATAGTTTCTACTTCTTGTCGATGATTAAATTTTTCTATTTGCTCATCTAAAGTATTTTTAAGTTTAAGAACATATTTTTTGATAGTGTTATATCGTTTTTCGGATATAGTTTGTTGTTTTTCGAGCTTGGCAACTTTAGCCATTAGAGCAGATAAATTAGATTTTAGGTTAGGCATTATTAAATAGTGGATAAATTATCACGTTTATTGTAAGGCATAAAGTAGGGGTGGGTTGAACTAAAATTTGAAAAATTAACAATTTCTTGGAAAAACGCGCCCCTAAATTGTTTTTTACTTTACTTTATCCAGGTATTTTCATCTAATATTTCTAAAATTATTTTTGCCAAAATACTAAATTTTCTAGGTTGGGTTAATTTTAATAAAACCTAATCTATAAGGTTATTTTTATATTATTCGTGAACTGAACTATCTGGCATTATTGCACTTTTCAAGTTAGCTTTGTTATTGCCTTCACCAAAATTTGCTCCACAACTTTAACCATCAAAGCAGACAAGTTAGATTCTAAGTCAGACAGAATTAAATAGTGGATAAATTATCATATTTATTATAAAACTGTAGGGGCGGGTTGATTAATAAATATAGAAAGTCAGCATTAATATCCCTAAACCGGCTCCCAAAAGTCAGAGTCAAAAATGTAGGGGCGGGTTGATTAATAAATATAGAAAGTCAGCATCAATATTGCTAAACCGGCTCCCAAAAGTTAGGGTAAAAAAATCTAGGGGCAGGTTGATTAATAAATATAGAAAGTCAGCATTAATATTCCTAAATCTGTCCTCTAAAGTCAGGGTAAAAAAATCTAGGGGCAGGTTGATTAATAAATATAGAAAGTCAGCATTAATATTCCTAAATCTGCCCCCCAAAGTCAGGGTAAAAAAATGTAGGGGCGGGTTTCACCAGAGAT
>NZ_JAYKGW010000116.1:0-15449 GCF_035285525.1 Okeania sp.
CCAATCTACATCTACTTCCTATTCCCTTGATGTTGGGTTTCGTTCCTCAACCCAACCTACATCTACTTCCTATTCCCTTGATGTTGGGTTTCGTTCCTCAACCCAATCTACATCTACTATTCCTCTTAACTTTTTACTACTTCCTACTCCCTACTCCCTTATTTTGAAATAAAATGTACCCAGAAATTACCATCTGGCATACAAATATTACGAATTAATCTATAAGAATAATGTAAATAAGCACCACTTAAGTCAGTACGATATCCAGTAGAAGACCATTCCCCATAAGGGTCATGGATAAATAATCCTTCATTATCAAAACCAACACCAACAATTAGATGACCAAAAGAAGTAAAATAACTGTGTATAACTACAGGATTTTCTACTAATAACCAGTCTTGAATTTCTGCAATAGTAGCGTTAGTTTTAAAATTATCTTGACATCCATAATCTCTAACAATTTTCACTAAATGATATGGATTATGACGACTGTAACCTTGACTTAAAGCATACTCATAAAGTTCGTCTTCAAATTTACCATAATTAGACTTACGATTAGTCTGTAAAAATTCTAAACATGAAGCGATTGAAGTAATATTAGATAAACCTGCGGGATTATACCAATCATCTAGTTTTGGTTTGTAGGGAACTTTAATCCTGATATGTTCTGGTTTAGACTTAGGATGTACAATTTGATTTTTTTCATAAATTTCTATGTGTTTTTCATGGATATACCAAACTCCTGTATTGTTATATTTATGGTCACGAAAAGCAATCCGGAAGTGGTTCCTAACTGGAACATAAGCTAAAAGTTCAAACTCTTGGTCAGCAGAAATATGATGTTTTTCTAAATCAGTTAATTGAGAAGATTGAAGGGGTTTAGACTTAAGAATAGTATCTTTTTTCGTTTTTAATACAATTGGAGTTGCAGGAATATTTGCTTCTTTGGCATCGAACAATTTTTTGATGGTTTTTTCTCCTAAATATCCTGGTTCACCACTTTTTTGATGGACTTGAAACCGATGAAGTGCTGCTGTGGTTAATGGGCCAAATATACCATCTATTGGAGGGTTAAGCATATTTAGGTCAATGAGGATGGCCTGAATCTCGCAAGTGAGGTTTTCATCATCAGCAATTGTTTTTACGTCGTATTTAAGGTCTGTCCCCAGAAAGTCTTTGAGTTCCATATTAGGTTTTGATAATAGGAAATAGTAATCAGGAGTTATAATATCTTATTTGGGGCAGCCTTTTCAGTTATCAGTTATCAGTTATCAGCGAAGGAAGTAGAAAGTAAGGATAGGGAAGAGGAAATAGTGCGATTTTTCGGGAACCGTGCATCTTGCTCGCTTCTTGAGGATATGGCTCCCGTGGGTGTACCTCGCAAAAGCCAAGGTCAGAAACCCGCTTTCTTAGAGAAACGGGGTTTCTGAGGATATGGCTCGCGTCTTGAGAATATGGCTCCCGTGGGTGTACGCAAAAATCAAGGTCAGAAACCCGGTTTTTTTAAGAAACTGGGTTTCTCTTGCTCATCCCCATTATCAATATTTCTTTTTTTTCTCTACGTTTGAGGAAGGTGGCTCCAAAACCAATAACAGATAAACCGATAAGTACGGAAGGTTCAGGAACATCATTAGGTGGTTGCGGTTTATTTGAAAAGCTATTCGCCTGAATAAATACAGCAGAATCAAGAACAGAATCTCCTGCATCAGCGATCGCTAACTTGATAGTATGAGTTCCAGCACTTAGTCCTAATGCTTGTGCAGTCAAAACTGTCGTAAAACCGTCATATTCTATATCATAAAACGGTCCACCATCATTGAGGTCATTATTTTTAAAGAACTGTTGGTTACTAGCTCCATATCCTAGAGGATCACCTCCATTAACTGTATTGATTGCAACTGGAGTATCTGTACCTGGAATCAGAGCAATGTTCTCTCCATTTACAAAGAAACCAAACACATCATTAAATTCAGTGTTAGTATATTCGTTGTATTCTTCAGAAGCAAATACATAATTGAAGAAAACATCTCCTCCTTCGGTTGTAAAGTCAAACTCCAAAACAGTTGCATCATTAGTGGTGTAACCTGGAATCAAGCTATCCAACTCAGTATCTCCAGACAATCCATTGTTAGTAGTTGTATTATCTGCATTATTAGGACCTTCTGCATCTTTTGCCTTACCTGTAGTCAGAATAATGCCTTCATTAATACCAATTCCAGAAGATAATCCATCTGTAAAAGTTCCTACTGCATCTGCCGCACCTGTATAGATGATAGAATCCGGTACAACTGTGATTCCACTGCCAAGAATTTCATTTACTAAAGTTTCCCTATTGTTAGTGGGAGTTATAGAAATTGCCTGAGCTATAGTTGTTCCACTAAAAGAAAAGAGAGCTGTCCCCGCAACAGTCATTGCGAGTTTGTTCAAAAGTTTTGAGGTAGTCATAGCCTGGTTTATCTGGTAGATTGTATTTTGATTGTCAGGACTTACAGAAAGGTACTATATGTAGAGTTAAAAAACTATTGCACAATAGTTTTAAGCGCTATATCTAGGGCCGCTGCGTAAGTCCTGTGTTTAAGAAGTGGGAACTTAATAAAATACTAATGTATTAGGCTTCTTTACTAATCTACAATTAATACTCTATTTATTTACCATTTCCTTATAAAATCAATCTATCTTTTCTCTTTTAATATCCGCAACCCTCTTTTATTGACTTTACTGAAATTTAAAGATTGAATAAATTTTGAATTTCTATTAACATGATTCATGTTTTTTGACACAAAAACTGGTGTGTTTTTTAGGGGGAGTAAAAAAAGCTAAAACCTTTATATATAAGCTTTTTGAGCCTATAAATCAAGCCATAATTGATCTGCTCAAGGGTTTTTATTAGTGGACTTGGCTGAGTTTTTTTATGGTTAAAAGTAGTGGATTTGGCTGAGTTTTTTCATGGTTAAAAGTAGTGGATTTGGCTGAGTTTTTATGGTTAAAAGTAGTGGATTTAGTGGAGGGTTTTTAGTATTTAAGTAAGCATTCAACCTTTAGCTATCAGCTATTGGTTATAGAATATTTTCCCCAACTAAAGCTCTTAAGTCGTCTTCAAGATGACTAAGTAAGTGTCAACCATTGTGGGTTATTCATCGCTCTCAAAAATTAGCGATCACGCCCGACGAGACTCAGAAACCCGGTTTCTTAAAAAAACCGGGTTTCTCTTGCTCATCCCCATTATTCATTATTCATTATTCATTATCTATCTACTCCTTACTTTAGGTACAAACGTTACTAACCTGTAAGCATTAACAGATAAATATTTTAATGCTGCTTGTTGAATATCTGATGAGTCAAGCGCCTGAATATTCTGAGGATAATTGAGTGCTGCTCCTAAATCTCCGATCATTGACTGATAGTAACCATATAAATTTGCGCGATCGCTTGGTGTCTCATTCGCAAAAATAAACCTATTCGCTACCAATGTCCGAATACGTTTCATTTCTGTTTCTGTTACTGACTCTTGTTGGATAGTATGAATGTGATGAGCGATCGCTGTTTCGACTTCAGCTAAATTTTGTTCTGGCAGTCTAGCGGAGATATAGAAAACACCTTGATAACGATAACTTGTATTACTGACGCCAATAGAAAAAACCAAACCTCTTTCTTCCCTTAAGTCACACACTAGACGAGATGTTTTCCCCCGACTCAAAATAGTTGCTAACACATCTAAGGCATAAGTTTCTTGTAACTGGGTTAACCCAGGTACACGCCAAATCATGGTTAATCTTGCTTGTTGAAGAGCGTCATCAACCACTTCATGGCGGACTATTTTTGTAAAAGGTGATTCTGGTGTAAGGTTAATTTTAGGTGATGGTGATCTTGGTGAAACATTTTTACCATTGTTCGCTTCTGCAAATGAATCTGTAACTATATCAATTAATTCTTCTACTGGTAAATTACCGACTACCGCAGCAGTCATAGAATTAGGTTGATAGCAACTTTGGTGAAAATCACGCATTTGTTGAGCTTGTAGTTGAGAAATAATTTCTGCTGTCCCTAATACTTGACGACGATAAGGCAATTTTTCAAAGGCAGTTTCAATGACTTTTCGATAACAACGACGATTAAGGTTGTCATTTGAGCGCCGGATTTCTTCAAGTACAACAGAGCGCTCTCTTTCAAAATCATCATCAGCAATACTGGGGTTCAGTAGCACTTCCCATTGCAAAGGTGCTAATTTAGCAAAGTCTTTAGGAGCGCTGGTGATGTAAAAATGGGTGTATTCTTGACTGGTGGCAGCGTTCATTACAGCACCTTTTTGTTCGACTAAACGTTCAAATTCTCCACTAGGAAGTTTGGGAGTACCTTTGAAAATTATATGTTCCAGAAAATGGGCCATGCCATTGATGGATTCGGTTTCGATGGCAGAACCAATATTAAGCCAAATATTGAGATTGACAGCTTCAACTGGCAGGTGTTCGGCAATTATGGTTAGTCCATTGGGTAGTTGACGAATAGTTGGGGCGTTGAGGGATTTGATGGTTGATGGTACTAAAGTTGAGGTCATTTTTTAGTTATTAGTTATCAGCTTTTGTCTTCCTAATATATAGCAGAAGGAAAGTAGGATAAGAAAGACTTAAAAAGACTCAGAAATCAGGTTTCTCTAACTACTGGATTGTTTCACCTAAAATAGTGCATTAGTAGGGGCGGGTTTTACCCAGAATTTTCATGGTTACTTCAAGATTTATATAAACCCGCCCCCTAGGAAAGTTGGCTATATCATTAGGGGCTGGTTTAGCTAACTTAATGGGTGAAAACTCGTTGTACGGACGTATCACTGCTCGACATGAAACGCATTTTTGTTATGCAACGTCCCTAGGGTCAAACCTTCCCCTACGCTGCCTTTCTCATTTACAGTTTTAGATGAAACAGTCCACTACATAAGGAGCGTTGGTGCGTTAAGCTACCGCTAACGTACCTTACTGGACTATTTCATCTAAAATAGTGCATTAGCTTTTAACTTGAAAATTCTTAATAGACATCTCCAAAAATAAAAAATTAAATCAATTCTTATCCATAAATTATCAATTATTTCTTCCTGTTCCCTGTTAAGTGTTCCCTCTTTTCTGGAGATGTCTAATGCATGAATTCAATCTAATACACCATTTTAGCTGTGTCAGTCTACTACTAGAACTCAGAAACCCGGTTTCTTTTGCTTGGTTTCTCTAGCTCGGGTTTGTCAGTAAATTTTCCTACACAGATGAAATTTAGCCCCATTTCCTTGCCATTAACTAAAAGGACAGTTTATATTAATATTTAGTTAAGAAATGTTAATATAATCTCATGTCCTTGAAAAAGACTATACAAAAATCAAAAATTGTGGTATGTGGCGCGGGTATTGGTGGCCTCACTACAGCAGCATTATTGGCCAAGCGAGGCTACGAAGTCCAGATATTTGACCAAGCGATTGTTCCTGGCGGTTGTGCTTCAACTTTCAAACGACGGGGTTTCACTTTTGATGTTGGTGCCACTCAAGTGGCAGGTTTGGAACCTGGTGGCATTCATCACCGTATTTTCTCAGAATTGGAAATAGACATCCCGAACGCTACCCATTGCGATCCTGCTTGTGCGGTATTTCTCCCTGGTGAAATTGAACCTATAAGCGTTTGGCGCGACCCCAAAAAATGGCAGTCAGAAAGACAACGACAATTTCCTGGAAGCGAACCTTTTTGGCAGTTAATGACTAAACTGTTTGAGGCAAGTTGGAAGTTTCAAGGACGGGATCCAGTTTTGCCTCCGCGAAATATCTGGGATATATGGCAGTTAGTGAAAGCATTGCGTCCGGATACTTTAATTACAGTGCCTTTTACTTTAATGACGGTAGCAGATGCGTTGCGGTTGTATGGTTTATATGATAATCTGCGGTTGAAAACTTTTTTAGATTTACAACTGAAACTTTATTCTCAAGTTGGCACGGAGGAAACAGCTTTACTTTATGCTGCTACTGCTTTAGCTGTTTCTCAAGCTCCTCAAGGTTTGTATCATCTTGAGGGGAGTATGCAGGTTTTGAGCGATCGCCTAGTTGCAGCTCTAGAAAGAGATGGAGGTAAGTTATTCATGGGTCATACTGTTGAACAGATATATACAGATAATGGCAAAGCTAATGGGGTGAAAATTAGAAATCAGAAAACTGGGGAAACTTGGGTAGAAACTGCTGATCATGTTGTGGCAAATGTCACTGTACAAAATTTAGTGAAATTAGTGGCAGAGGAAAATAGAGCCCATACTTCACACCCAATACCTGGTTACAAACGCCGAGTTGATAAGCTTCCGTCTCCCTGGGGTGCATTTGTGGTCTATTTGGGAGTTGATGAGAGCGCTATTCCCAAAAATTGTCCGCCTCATTTGCAATTTTTCTATGATTATGACGGCCCTATTGGGGAAAATAATTCTTTGTTTGTGTCGGTGAGTCATCCGGGAGACGGTCGCGCCCCTGATGGTAAAGCGACAATTACTGCTTCTAGTTTTACCGATATTCAGATTTGGCGACATTGTAAAGATTATCAGGAGTTGAAGCAGAAATATACAGAAGAAGCGATCGCTCGTTTAAGTGGATATTTTGATTTAAAACCAGAAATGATAGTTCATCAGGAAGCTGGAACACCTCGTACTTTTGTGAAATTTACGGCACGGGATGAGGGCATTGTTGGCGGTGTTGGTCAACGTGTGGCAAATTTCGGACCTTTTGGAATTGCGAATCGAACACCTATTCAGGATTTGTGGTTAGTGGGAGATTCGACTCATCCGGGAGAGGGTACAGCGGGGGTGTCTTATTCAGCGTTAACTGTAGTGCGACAGATTGAAAAAGTAGGAAGTAGGAATATGTAGGGGCGGGTTTCACCAGAAATTTTCATGGCTACTCTAGGGTTTACACAAACCCGCCCCGTTAGAGGGTGCGCTATATCATGGGGGGCGGGTTGAGCTGACTTATCGGTGAAGACTCCTTAACTTAATTAATTTCATGGGGGCGGGTTGAGCTGACTTATCGGTGAAGACTCCTTAACTCACTTGTGAAACCCGCCCCTACTATGAACTTTATTTTTCCTTCTGCCCTCTCTCTGCCTTCTGCTTTCTTCCTTTTATTTTCTTAACGGTTCAACTATCGGCAAAAAATAGGGAACTAATTCTTCGTTTCCCACAACCAAAGTAGGAAAGGGATGGCTTAAATAATCTTTGCCTATTGTTAAAGGAAAAATATCTCTGGATACTAATGGTATCCAAATTGCTCCTGCTGCTTTTGCAACTACCCAAGATGCAGTAATATCCCAAATTCTCGGTGTAGCTTCTACTCCAGCAATAGAAGCACCAGCAGCTACCAGTAAAAAATTATAACTTGCTATTCCTAACATTCTAATTTTTGTTGGTATTTGGGGTAAAATTTTGGTACTTCTAGTGCAAATATTAAATAAATGATTACCAGTAATTTTATCTTTAATTGGCTGAATTTTTCGATGATTTAAAAATGCTCTATTTATAGGTGGATTAGTTAAATAATTTTTATTTTCCTGATAATAAAAACCATAATAAGATTGACCTAATGGAGGCAAATGTACATAACCAAATATAGGAGTACCTCGATACAATAATCCTATACAAATTGCCCAAATAGGTACACCTTTAGCAAAGTTTGTAGTTCCATCTAAAGGATCGACTATCCAACACCATTCATTATTAGGAAATATCTGATTACTTTCTTCTGTTAATATTCCGTGAGTGGGAAAAGTAGAGGCGATCGCTTCTCTAATTTCTGTATCTGCCCATTTATCAGATTTAGTAATTAAGCTACCATCAGCTTTTTCGTCTGCTGTGACATTTCCAAAATCTTTTAAGAGTTGATTGCCTACTCTAAAAGTAGTTGTTTCTGCGAGATATAAAACTTGGTTCCAAAAGTCTGTCATTACAGTTATTTTAGGGAATAGGGAGTAGGGAGTAGAGAGTAGGAAAGAGCAAGCTATTAGCTGCCAGTTATTCCTTTCCTGCGGAATGCTGCCCAAACGGAATGTTATACAAACAGCAAACCCCATCTAAACCTGAAAATGGCTTTATAATAAATATAACCTTTAAAGTCGGCTTTGATAGTAATATCCATTAGAATATCACTACTTTTACAGTTATCAGCTATTAACTACAGGACTTACGCAAAGGTACTAAATATAGAGTAAAAAACTACCAGTGCCATAGTTTTAAGCACTATATCTAGGGTCGTTGCGTAAGTCCTGAACTATTAACTATTAGCTACCAGCTATTCATTTGGTAATGATGGAATTATTATAGAGCATCCTGCTCGCGGAAGTCTATAACTCTTAGCAACCCTATTCCCCTACTCCCCTACTCCCCTACTCCCCTACTCTTTACTCTTTACTCTTTACTGAAAAACTTCTTGAAGTGCTTCATCAAGAGTAGATTTCATAACAACTCGGTTTTGATAAGAAACGATTACTCTTGCTAAAGTTGGCAAGCTATTTTGCTCTGCTTCTAAATAAATAGGTTCAACATAAAGCAAAGATTTATTAATAGGAATTACTAATAAATTTCCTTGAATCGCTTTTGAACCTTCACGATTCCAAAGAGAAATTTGCTGTGATATTTCTGGGTTTTGATTAATCAAAGCTTCAACTTGTTCTGGACCGTATATTAATCGTTGTTTAGGGAATTGATATAACAATAATTTACCATAATTTTTCCCATCCGATCTAGCAGCTAACCAAGCAATTAAGTTATTACGACTTGCTGGAGTATAAGGTCGAAGTAAAATAAATTCTTCTGAGATTTCTTCTGGTAATTTTGTAATTAGATAATAAGGTTCTACTGTTTGTTGTTGATTACCATAGATTTCAATAGGTACTCGCCACAAATCTTCTCGATTATAAAATACTCGGGGGTCATCCATGTGATAAGTTGATAATACTTCAGATTGTACTTTAAATAAATCTAATGGATAGCGAATATGAACACGAATACTGGTTGGCATTTCTGCTATAGAATTAAACATATTTGGAAATACTTTTTTCCAAGTTTTAATAATAGGGTCTTTGGGGTCAGATACATAGAATTTAATTGAGCCATTATAAGCATCAATTACAACTTTTACTGAGTTCCGAATGTAATTAAATTCATTATTTTCTGGGTCAGAATAAGGATAGTGATTACTTGTAGTGTAAGCATCAATAATCCAGTAGAGATGATTAGGAGTTGTTTGGGCAATATTTTGATTACTAAAGTTAGGATTAGCTACAACTAAATAGGGGTCACTATCATAACGTAAAAATGGAGCGATCGCTCGGACTCTAGCATTAATATTGCGACGATATAATACTTTTGTTTGTGGTATAAATTCATCAGTAAATAACATTCTCCAGTTCTTCAAATATTTAGCAAATATCCATCTTTTCCACCCTCTACCAATCACAATTCCGCCACTGCCATCATAAGTATTATAAGAGTTTGCTTCTCCACTGGGATAGTCTAATTCTCTATCTTTTTCGGCGGTAGAAGTAATAACATCAGTATTAGTAAGTTCTCCATAATAAATTCTTGGTTTACCTATAGGAATGCTGTTTCTAATCCTATTTGATACTTCTAAAGTGCTATTTTTTTCTAAAGCTGGATCTGGTCCGATATTTTTCACAAAATATTCTGGTAATCCACTTTTTTCAACTTGATTAACTGGGGAAATAGTAAAACCATAACCATGAGTATAGACTAAGTTTTGGTTGACCCAAGTTTGTGCTGGTTCAGGTACAGATTCATAGTTTAGTTCTCTAGCTGCGATAATTACTTGTTGTTTTTTTGTAGGGTTATCTAGTGTTATCTCTGACTCTTCTTTCAAAAATGTATAACGGTCAATATCAGCATTTAAAAATTCGTAGTAAGGTCGAATTTGTTGTAATTGTCGATTAGTTTGTAAGATTGGTCTTCCATCCCAAAGGCGAATATTTTCAATAATTAATTGATTATTGATTAGGTCAGTATAGGTAAGTTTATTATTTGGATCAAAAAGTTTTACTTCTAATTTATCGACATCAATATAAGCTTTTTTAGTAAATTTAATACTACGTTTAATATAAGGAATTTCTCGTTCTATTTCATTAGGTTGTACAATTGCCATTTGGGCAATTTTTGGAATTAACCAACCAGCAATTACTGCTACTGTTAAATACCATGTTAAGATGGCTCTTAATGAATAGCTATTGGCAAATAATTTAGCACTAAATTTTTTCTTTCTTTTTCTTTTACGACCTAGACGTATAAACCATAAACTTATTTCAATATAACGTTGAATATTTTTGACTGAAAAAGTTGCTTGCCAAAATAGAAATAATGCTATTAATAATGCTAAAATAGCTAAAAACAAATAAGCAGGAAACTGAACTTTGACATCAGTATAACCAGCACCATAAATTACCCCACGTTGAGAGTAAAGTAATTCAAAACAAGCGAGAAAGTAACTAAATGCTATGGTTAATATTAAGCCTCCACCTAAAGCATGAAGATGTCTTTGTTGTGGTTCAGAAAATTGATAAAAGTTACCTTTATTTAGACTTTTTCCTGAAAGTAAATATATCAGTAAGCAAGCAATAAATCCATATAAAAATAATCCAATTAGCCAAAATTGTAGTAGTTGTAAAACTGGAAGTTGAAACACATAAAAGCTAATATCTATTTTAAATAAATCTTCTTTTTCGTTAAAGGGTATAGCATTCAATATCTGTAATATATTTGCCCAATGACTCGAAAGAATAAAACTAAAAACTAAACTTAGGATTATGGCAAATACACTTAACCAAAATACAGGATGAATAATTACAACGATAAATAACAGAATAAACAATCCTAGTAACCAAGAGTTAGATGGTATTTGATTTAATATTTGCAAAATTGAGTCTATGCTAAATTCTGATGGTATTCGTGGAGATACTTTAGCAAGTGTAAAATCAGGATGCCAATAATTAGTAAATATTTCTATATAATGAGTTAAAATTAATCCTACTAACAAAATTAATCCGAATATAAAAGATAATAATAAACCTAATCCTAGTGATGGTTCAATATGCAATTTACTGGAAGGCATAGTAACTGGAGGAATTAGCATTATTTCTTCAGTTATTTCCATTTTACTATCTTGGTTGTTTGAATACTTAAATATATTTGCTATTCTCAAATTTACTAAAAAAAAGCTGGCTGTAATCAAAAAAGTAATTATCCAAATTGAAGTTTCTGTTTGTAATTTAGTTATTAATACAGGCAAATAATTTAATTCTTCAAACCATAAATATTCAGCTAATATTTTGGTTGACAAGTCAAAGATTAACCATAAACACAATAAACTAATTAATATTATTAATATATGTATTGGTGTCAGTTTTCCTAATGATTTAAAAAGTCTAACTTTTAGTTTATAAGTATTATTTATTTTCATTAGTTATATTTTTTTAGGGAATAGGGAATAGGGAATAGGGAATAGGTATTATAGCATCTTGCTCCCTATAGGTTTACCTTGATTAATAGAGAATCCATCTTTGGAGGATAAAATCAATATTGGCAAAAACTTCAATCTTGGTCAGTTTTGGAGAACAATATTGAATTGTACTAATACTACTAGATTTAATACTATTTATTAAATTTATCTTCTCAAGCTAATAACTAAAAGCTGACGGTTCTTTGCGCAGCGTGACCCAGGAAATGCTTACAATAATTCACAAGAGATTAATGATACAATTCTTATAGCTCGCGCCTGTCTTTAAAACCTATGAGATAAAAACTGTAACTTGCCTTTATTTTTGAGTCCTACAATAGAAACCCTTGAGTCCTACAATAGAAACCGGGTTTCTGCTTTAAGAAACCGGGTTTCTGCTTTAAGAAACCGGGTTTTTGACTTAAGTAAGTGGTAATTTAACTGTAAATACACTTCCTTGTTCTAACTTAGAATAAACCTGAATATTTCCTCCCATTCCTTCTACTAAAGTTTTGACAATAGACAAACCTAAACCAGCTCCATTCCCAGCACGATTTCTTGCTTCATCACCTCGATAAAAACGTTCAAAAATCTTAGCTTGTTGTGACAAAGGAATTCCTTGACCTTGGTCACAAACCTGGATTATTGCTTCATTATTTTGTGTATAAACATTTAAAATAATAGAAGACTTTTCGTCAGAATATTTAACAGCATTATCTATTAAATTAAGCAAAACTTGTTTCAGACGATTTACGTCTGCTGTTATTTTAATTGATAAAAAATCTCCAGATTTATCAACATATCTTTCCTTGACTTGACCAACATTTTTGGATTTTAAACTTAACTCACCACCCAGAAAATTATCATCCAAATTAATCTCTGAAGATAATTTATTAGAATTGTCAAAATCAAAACAAACTGAATTATTTACACCTGAACAAACTACATCTTTACCGAGACTAGATACTTTTTCTCCATTCACAATATTACCCTCATTTCCCAATCTCAAAATAATTTTTCTATCGCTACATTGCTTTGCCATTTCCACAACTTCCGCTACCAAATCATTCAGAACTACTAACTCTAAATGAAAGTGGATTTGACCACTATCTGCTCTAGCTAACTCCAACAAATGTTTCAATAATTCAATCGTGCGTTGCGCTTCCCCAGAAGCAACCAAAATAGCCTCCTTCTGAGTTTCAGTCAAATTATTCCCCCGTCTCAAAATACTCTGCAAATACCCAGAAACAATAGTCAAAGGAGTTCTTAACTCGTGAGAAACATTACTGACAAATTCCCTTTGCTGTTCCCAAGAATCAGACAATCTACCTAACATAATATCTAAAGTTCTTGCCATCTCCTTCACCTCACTGGGAGCTTTTTCCAAAGAAACCCTTGCTTCAGCTAAACGATCGGCATTAATATTATCAGCAAGTTGACTAATCTGACACAGAGGTATGAGGGAACGCTTAACATAAATAGTAATCGCAACCGTCACTGCCATTATTGCTAAAACACTAGCTATACTCATACTCATCACCATAGTCACTAACATCTCTCGATCGCGAGTAATGTCAGAAACAACATAAAGCTTACCAATATTTATGCCATTAACCGTGAGAGGACCGCTACATAAAACAAAATAGCGTCCATTCATTTCATGCACTAAAGATTTTTGTGGCATCTCATTGAGAGACTTTAAAATGAAATGGTCAGTATCCTTCCGCAAACCTTGTGATTCAGCTAAAATCTCCCCATCCTGATTTTTGACCCAAAGAAATACATTAGCAATTGTTAAATTATTAATAGCTTTCTGCAAACTTTTGTTCGTATACCACATTTTGCTATACATTTCAACATCTTTAGGAAAACGTTCAGCCATCTGCTCAATCTTATGTTTGTGACTAACTAATAATAATTGCTGCATTTTCCAACTGGTCCACAATGCGACACTGCCTAGTCCTAATACGGAAAACAGGGCAATACCTACTGTGAGACGTATTTGTAAGGATGATGAATCAAATTTCCATTGTTTGAGTTTTAAAATGTTTTGCTGTTTCACTGTAAACTTCATTTTGAGTCTTTTTTGCTAAAAAATCATTGAACTACAATTATTATTAATTTAGCTATTTATTCTGAGAAAATCCTGATAATTATATGAGGTAGATATGGAATGAAGTAGTCAAATGATAGACAATAGTAGGGGCGGGTTTGAGCTATAAGTTTCAGGCTTATTCTAGAATTTATATAAACCCGCCCTCATGCACAAAATTAGTTCTTCCAGTAGATTTTTTAGATTAATAGTATGGGGCAGGTTTAGTTCAATTAATGATTAAATTCATAATTTATTTGATAAATCTGCACCTACAATAATTAATTGAATTTAATAGATTTGGTTAAATTAATAGTATGGGGTAGGTTGAGTTCAATTAATAGTATGGGGAAGGTTGAGTTCAATTAATGATTAGATTCATAATTTATTTGATAAACCTGCACCTACAATAATTAATTGAATTTAATAGATTTTTTTAAATTAATAGTATGGGGTAGGTTTAGTTAAATTAATGGTATGGAGCAGGTTTAGTTAGATTAATGATTAGATTCATAACTTACCTAGTAAACCTGCCCCTACGATATTTAATTTTCATCAAATTGGATAGATTTTTTTAGGTTAATAGTATAGGGCAGGTTTAGTTAAATTAATGATTAAATTCATAATTTATTTGATAAACCTGCCCCTACAATAATTAATTGAATTTAGTAGATTTTTAGATTAATAGTATGGGGCAGGTTTAGTTCAATTAATGATTAAATTCATAATTTATTTGATAAACCTGCACCTACAATAATTAATTGAATTTAATAGATTTTTTTAGGTTAATAGTATGGGGTAGGTTTAGTTAAATTAATGGTATGGGGCAGGTTGAGTTAGATTAATGATTAGATTCATAACTTACCTAATAAACCTGCCCCTACAATAATTAATGAAATTGGGTAGATTTTTTTAGGTTAATAATGGAAATTGTAATTTAATCGTATAGGTCAGGTTTGGTTAAATTAATAGTATGGGGCAGGTTGAGTTTAATTCATGATTAGACTCATAACTTATTTGATTAACCTGCCCCTACAATTCAATTTATAAAATTTGTAATATAATTTTTCTGATAAATCTATGAAATATAATCCTAATTTTCATAATCGTCAGTCAATTCGTTTAAAAGGATATGATTATAGCCAAGAAGGTTTCTATTTTGTTACCATTTGTATTTGGCAAAAAGAATGTTTATTAGGGGTTGTTGATAATCAAGAAATGTTTTTAAATAAGTATGGTGAAATTGTTAATTCTAATTGGTTTAATTTAAAAAAAGTTTATCCTTACATCAATCTTGATGCTTTTATTGTTATGCCGAATCATATTCATGGAATTATTGAAATAACAGATGATAATCAACATCACACAAGACATGGTTTACCTGAAATTATTAGAGCGTTAAAAACTTTTTCAGCCCGTAGAATTAATCGGTTACGACAAATGAAAGGTGTTCCGGTGTGGCAAAGAGGATATTATGAACACATTATCAGAAATGAAACATCATTAAATAGTATCAGAGAGTATATTTTTAATAATCCATTTAATTGGTGCAATGATGAAATTTATACAGAAAATTTATTTTCATTTCCTAAACAATTTAATATAAAAGGAATAGGAAATGTGATTAATAACCAAAAAAATTAATCCGTAGGGGTGGGTTTCTCCAGAAAATTACGATACTTGAAAATAAGCTAAATCAACCCACCCCCACACCACCATAAATTCCCAAAAATTAATCCGTAGGGGTGGGTTTCTCCAGAAAATTATGATACTTAAAAATAAGCTAAATCAACTCATCCCCTATTACCATAAATTCCATAAAAATTAATCCGTAGGGGTGGGTTTCTCCAGAAA
>NZ_JAYKGW010000117.1:0-40322 GCF_035285525.1 Okeania sp.
CGACTCCGGTAGCAGTTACCAAACCTTCATCACTAATTTCTAATAGACTTTCATCCGCAATAGTATAACTAATATCTCCAATATCAGTTGTTAACTCTGGAGAGTCTACCAATCCATCCACTGTCACCGATAACTGTCGCGAAGCAGCAGTCGGAAGTGTAATGGCATCAGGATAAGTATCCAATCCATAAATTCCTGCTAAGGATAATATTTCTGGTCCTGGCAAATCTATTTCGGAAAAAGTAAATTCCAACTCAATAATATCTGAAGCAAAATTATGTTCGTCTGTTGCTTGGAGATACAAAGTATAAGTTCCATCTACAAATACATCCCCTAAAATATTTTCTAATAATTCCGGAGTTAATTCTAAAGTTCCATCTATTTCTAATTCAGCCATTAAATCAATAAATTATTCAGGGGAATTATTGTTTAAATTTCCAGTCAAACTAACAATTTTACTAGGGTCTGAAACTGTACCAATAATTGTCGTATCGGAAGTAATTTTATCGTCTAGAGAATCTCCTGTATCGTTAGCTAATTCGATAAATATTTCTGGAGCAATGGTATCTAAAGTAAATTCTATTTCCACAATATCAGAAGTAAAACCGTTTTTTTGTGAAAATTTGCCAATTTTTTGTCTATAAAATCACTGATATTCATTGCTATACAATAATTATAAAGATTTAAAAAAAGTTTTTGTGCATAGATAGTTTTTGACGCTAAAATCCGAAAAAGTTCCATAGTTTTTGGTGCTAAAACACTATTAATATTAATCAGCTTTTTTCTGAAAAAGTTCCATAGTTTTTGGTGCTAAAACACTATTAATATTAATTAGCTTTTTTCGTCACCCCATCACCACTAAAATTTCCCAAACTTACCCATACAGAATTACACGAGTTTTGGAGCTAGCTTCCTGTTTTGCTGACGCAATGCTGCGCAAACACAGAAAACCACTTACCGCAACCACAGGCTGAAAATCGGAAACTTCTACATTTCCTGGTTTGAACAACAAGACCGCGAGAATAAACCGGGTTTATTGGTTGGTTTGCATAAGTCCTATAAATTAAGATAAAATTATCTAGTCATAATCAAACCAAAAAAATTAACTCCCGATGACAAATAACCAACAAACAGAATCTTGGGTCGATCTTAGAAAATACAACCAATCTTGGTATGACCGTGGTAAACCAGGTTTGTTTGTACTACTGTGGTGGTTGGTGCAAGCAATCACTTTTCCCTTAACTCCTCAACCTTTATATAGTGTGAGACGACTAATATTAAATCTCTTTGGTGCTAAAATTGGTCAAGGAGTTTTAATTCGCCCCACTGCCAGATTTACCTATCCTTGGAAAATAGCGATCGGCGATTATAGTTGGATTGGAGACGATGTAGTTTTATACAGTCTCGATCGCATCGAAATAGGTAAACATTGCGTTGTCTCTCAAAAAAGTTACCTTTGTACTGGTAGTCACAATATAGGAGACCCGACATTTGGTTTACAAACAGCAGGTATTACTATTGGTGATGGTGCTTGGGTGGCAGCAGATTGTTTTGTCGCTCCTGGTGTTAATATTGGTGCTAATGCAGTTATTGGTGCTAGGAGTAGTGTATTTAAAGATATGCCACCAGGTCAAGTTTGTTTAGGATCGCCCTGTAAACCTCTTTATCCAAGGAAAATTAAGGATATAGGGAGTAGGGAGTAGTTAGTAGCTAGGAAAAATAGGAATTACACAGGAGGTGGTTAAAAAAAACAGTAAGAGTGATTTTGCTGCCTCATGTTATCCCAAAATGTTTACTTTTTGAACCGGAGTTGCCTAAAAACTTGCACTTTTTCAGCCAACCCTAATTAATTATTAATTATCCATTATTAATTAGGGCTTGCGTATGGAAATCTGAAAAGATTAATCTATAAAGGTTTCAGTCTTTTTATGTCTAAAAAAAGTAGCTGTTTTTCATCTTTATCATAGTCAAAAAGTTCGTATTTTGGGCGATATCAGCAAAGAAAATCAAGGCAAAATTCTATAGGACTACCTCCTCTACAATACCAATTCCCATGCATTATTGCTATACTTGAGGAATACTTCAGTCATCAAATAATTAGCACAAACCAAATCATTTTTTGCGAATTTCAGCTAAGTTAATGTTAATTTTTCTGATGTTTACTTCACCCCGACTACCCTGCTCAATCAAATGTACAAAAGTTTTTGAGAAATGGTATAATTCCTATTCCCATACGAGTTCTAGCTTCTAGATTCTGGATTCTAGCTTCTGGATTCTAGCTTTTTCCCTTGAATAAAAGACTTTTTCAGCAAACCCTAATTATCTTACTCATTCATATTTTTATAAGTTGCTACTGCAGATGGTGAACTGCGGTTTAAGTAACGAAATATCCAATACTTAAAAACAGCATCTAAAATTACCGGGAAAGTTGCAATGAATAAGAAGTTAAAATCTCTACTTTCTGGTAATCCAAAATGTCTAGTAATATTCTCCAAAATTACTTCCCAACCGTGAGGAGAGTGGAATCCCACAAACATATCTGTTAACAAAATAATGATAAATGCTTTCGCACTATCACTCAGACCATATATAATATCATCCATAAAAGATTTTAAAATTTCAAGGTCTCTTTTATTAGTAGAAAGAATTACAAAAAAAGTAGCCAGATATATTAGGTCACAAAAAATATTTTTAATAGCATTATTACCTCTAATTTCTGATTCCCAAGCTATTTGTCTAGCTTTTTCTTCTACCTTATGTGCAATTAATTCTTCTCTTTCTAACTCAGGTATTTCCGCAATTTCTTTTCCAGATTTAGATAATTCTGGAAATAATTCTGGAGCTTTTCCTAAATAGACTTGGAAATGAAGTTTTTCCTCATAGTGATGCAATTCCATCAAAGCTTCCTCTTCCATATTAGGATTAAGAAAAACGTCTTCTTGTTTATGAGGTAATGGAATTAAATGATCGACTAAGTAACCCACAAAAGTTATTTTTGATAACTGGTGCATCAGTAAAGGAACTAATATCAATATCAATAAAAATCTAATCGCAGTAATAGTCTTTGTTTTTGATTTTCTGAACTTTTTAATTACTTCTTCTTCTGCTTCCGGGTCTAACTCATTTTGAATTTTTTTAACAGTATTTAAGAGTGATCGCGGTAAAAAACTTACTTCCGGATTATCTTTTTTGAGTTCTTCTGAATTATTTTGATTTTGACGATGATTATTGATATTTTGTTGATTAGATAAAATTGCTACAGAGGATGAAGTAGCCGGAATTTCAACAACAGTATTTAATTTTTGAATTTGAGGTTTTGAAGATTGACGATAGGGAGTAATTACTTTATCAATAAACTCTAATTTTTCCAAAACAAGTGATGGTTTATCCAGAAACTCTGACTGATAATCTTGATTAGAATTATTCTTTGACTCAACATCTTTTTGGTCAAGAATACCTACCACAGAAATACTTGTATTAAATTCAGCTAATCTAGTCTGAATAATGGTTAAATATCGCTTCAGTTGCGAATTCAAATAACATTCAACACTACTACTATAATTAATTGATTTAAGAGCAATTTTTTGGCCTGCAAAATGTTTCTCTTCAATAGCCTTTATTTTGAGAGCTGCATTATAAGCTATATCTAAAGATCTTTGAGGAGTTTCTCGGAACCACTGGTTAGCATTGAGTACAGATAGTTTAAATTGCTTCCAGGGATGAGTAGCCATTTTTCTTATTGCTAAATAAATTAAATTAAATTGCCACGATTTATACTAATTCTCATTAGATTTGTTAAGGAAAATTGTAGGGGTTTAGTCTGCAAACCCCTACAGTCAAATATTACAAATGTATTGTGAGAATTTTTATACTTTTAGTTAAAAGAAATTTCTAATTAAAAATAATATTTTGTAAGCATTTCTTGCGGAATGCTGCGCCAACAAATATTAGCAGTCAGTTGATCTTGCGGAATACTGGGCAAACAACAATAATACTGAATATAGAACTAACTTTTAGACTTTATTTAGTAAGATTTATTCCGTCTTAATAATATTCCTTAAGGAAATAGTTTAAATAAAGCTTTTATTGCACATCAAAAATAATAACTGATTGCTAATGGCTGACTGCTGAATGCTTACAATATTTTTATACTTTGATTAACTTAGCTAAATCCTGAGCAGATTTTTTATTCTCAGTGCTTATCCAGAAACCCAGTTTCTTTGGAGAAGTAGGGGAGTAGGGGAGTGGGGGAGTGGGGGAGTGGGGGAGTGAGGGAGAAAGATTCTTGTTGGGTTTCGCACTTCCTCAACTCAACCTACATCTATTGCACCATTTAAGGTGTGTCAGTCTACTACTGGGCCGTTTTAACTAAAATAGTGTATTAGATTTTCTCTCTGGCCTCCTTGTCTTCCTTGTCTTCCTTGTCTAGACAGAGCCAAAAAGTAATGCACCATTTAAGATGAAACAATCCATTACTGGGCCGTTTCACCTAAAATAGTGCAGAGCGCTTTTTTCGTCACTCCATAAAATTTAATTAACTAAACTAAACTGCCCAAGCGTTGCATTAACTGTGGTGGTTGCATTAACCCTTCTATCCTATCTACTGGCTGACCATTTTTAAACAAGACTAAAGTTGGCAAAGCTTCAATATGATACTGGGAAGCTAACTGAGGATATTTATCTGTATCAATTTTAACTATTCGCATTTTATCTTTCATTTCTTGATTCACCTGTTCCAAAATAGGGGCCATCATTTGACAAGGGCCACACCAAGTAGCATAAAAATCGACTAAAACAGGTACGTCTGAACCAGCGAGTAGTTCATCAAAACTATTGAATTTCTTCTTAATTGCCATAAAAATTTATCTAAATTTATAAGTCTTATTGCAGTTGCCATTACTGTCACGAATATCCTCAAATTATATAAGCACTACACAAATATGGGGCGGAAATTTATAAATGCTTAAACTCTAAACTTAGTCAGAAATTACTTTTGAATTTTGAATGCATGAATTTTGAATTATTAGCTTAACTTAAGAAACCATAATCCCCTAAGATAAATTAGTTTAATTTAACAAAAAAGGATTTGATTATGGAAGTATTACCAGAAACACTACAACGTTTGAAAGGCCAAGTAGCAATAATTACAGGTTCATCCAGAGGAATTGGCCGAGCCACAGCTTTAGCATTGGCAATGGAAGGAGCAAGTGTAGTTGTTAACTATGCTAGATCGAGTGATGCTGCTGAGGAAGTAGTTTCCGAAATAGTTGCTGCGGGTGGCAGTGGGATAGCGCTACAAGCAGATGTTTCTCAAGCTGAGGAAGTAGATAATCTTATTAAGAAAGTAATGGAAAAGTGGAGTCGCATTGATATTTTAGTTAATAATGCTGGTATTACCCGCGATACATTATTGCTGCGAATGAAACCGGAAGACTGGCAATCAGTAATAGACTTAAATTTGACTGGGGTGTTCTTTTGCACCCGTGCGGTGAGTAAAATTATGCTCAAACAGAAAAGTGGGCGTATTATTAATGTGGCTTCGGTAGCTGGACAAATGGGTAATCCTGGTCAAGCTAATTATAGTGCAGCAAAAGCAGGGGTAATTGGATTTACGAAAACTGTAGCGAAAGAGTTGGCTAATCGCGCCATTACAGCAAATGTGGTTGCTCCTGGATTTATCGCGACTGATATGACGAAAGAGTTAAAAAATTCTGAGGAAATTATTAAGTTTATTCCTTTGGGTCGTTATGGTAAACCAGAAGAGGTCGCAGGTATGATCAAGTTTTTAGCTGCTGATGCTGCGGCAAATTATATTACGGGTCAGGTGTTTAATGTGGATGGCGGAATGGTGATGGCTTAATTAATAATTAATAATTAATAATTAATAATTAGGGTTTGCTGAAAAAGTCTTTTCGTAGAAAGGAGGAGCCAGAATCCAGCAATCCTGCAATCCAGGAGGAATGGAAACCAGAGAAGAAATAGCCAGAAGAATCTTCCCTTAATTTTTTACCCCTAGTTTTGGTCAAAATCGTAGATTTTTAAGCTGGAATCACCTAAAAGCTGGTAGTTTCTTAGTATCTATAAATACTGAAAGCAATGCCCATAAACACTTTGATAAATAATTCAGCAAGCCCTAATTAGAGTTTTGCTGAAAAAACAGAGTGTAGGCAGTAATGATTTCCTCTGTATTTCCTAATATTCTGTCACCTATAGCAATCCTAAATAGGTTGTGACAAATCAAAAATTCCAGTAGGGTGCGTTACATTTCATTAACGCACCATCTGCAAATATAATATGGTTCAGTTAAAGGTTTTTTTTGCACTTCTGTGATTAGAAAAGCTATTCTAATTTCCATACTTGATGAGTTTTGGTCTTATCTAAATCGTATTAATATAAATGTTAATTTTTTGTGCGTTACGAGATAAGATTTTGATGTCGCGTAGGGAAACGCACCCTACTCCCTACTCCCTAACTAAACAAAAAAATTAATGAAACCAAAGATTTATTCTATACCTTTAAGACAACTTGCTTCTGGTGATTTTATGTCTTTACAAATTTATAAATTCACTGGAAATCAAACAGGAAAAAAAGCTTATATCCAGGCAAATTTACATGGAGCTGAAGTTAGTGGTAATGCTGTTATTCATCAGTTAATAGAATTTTTAATGACCTTGGATAATAGTCAATTAATAGGAGAAATACTGTTAGTACCTGTGTGTAATCCGGAAGCAGTTAATGCGCGATCGCATCAATTTTCATCAGGTAGATATAACAGTTACGATGGTAAAGATTGGAACCGGATATTTTGGGATTATGAAAAGGAAAATGTAGATATCGAAGCTTTTGCTAAAAGTCAAATTGATTTAAGTGAAACAGAAATCAAAAATAACTATCGTCAGGAAATTTTACGCTGTTTTAATCAGCAATTAGAAACAATTAATTCTGGTCGTGGTACACCTTTTTATAAACAATATAGATATCAACTTCAATCATTATGTTTAGATGCAGACTATGTGATAGATTTACATAGTTCCACTAATCAAAGTTTAGATTATCTTTATTGCTTTCATGGTCGCCAAGAAAGTGCTAAATTCTTTCTTTTAGATTATGGAATGTTAATGAATGAGGGTGAATATGATGGATATAGTTTTGATGAGGCATTTTTCAAACCTTGGTTAGCTTTAGAAAGACATTTGCAAAAGTTAGGCAAACCAATTCAATTTGAGATAGAATCATGGACTTTAGAACTAGGTTCGGGAATGAATATGAATCCCGAATCAGTGGCAAAAGGTGTTCGGGGAGTGAAAAATTATTTGGCTAATAAAGGGATGTTAAAAATATCGGAATTTCCCTTGACTGAATTAGCAGATCATCAAATAATTTTTACTCCTAAAAAAGAGATGAAAAGTTATTATGCTCCTGTAGGTGGCATGATTCAAAATCGACTCAAACCTGGTACAGTTGTTAAACAAAATCAGCGGATTTATCAAATATTGAATTTTAACAAAAATCAGGATTTACCAAAAGTTATAGATGTCTTTGCAGAAACAGATGGTTTAATTTTAGATAATTCCACAAACCATTCTGTTAATCAAGGAGATTTTGTATTAGATATTATATGGGAAAAATCCTTTGATTGAACAATAACTATCTGTGTTAATCTCTAAGAGCGTGTCATCAATTAAATAAGTTGACAAAAAGGGTACTCTCTGTTATGTAAAAATAGCGATCGCGGTTGGGTATATTCAGATACAGAGAGTGCATACCTGAAATTGTGCGGTCGGTAGGGGCGGGTTTTTCAGTTAAATGAACGATTTTCACCCTTCTGTTGGATAAACCCGCCCCCCCCAATGATGTAATGAACAGTTTTAGCTTTGTCAGTCCACTACTATTGTTTCCCCTGCAACCACCAAAAAGCTTGTACAAGCAATAACTGAAAAAAATTAATTTTCCCATAATTTACTTAGTTCCTTAATTTTACTATTATGAACTATACCTCTGACATCCAAATAACTATCTTTTAAAGTTTCTACCTGACGGGGATTATAAGGGTTGAGAATTGTTAAAGACTTAATTTTGTTTTTCCCCTCATAAACAATGGCATTTAGAAAACTAATTAATATGTCTTGACTTTGGTCTGAACCAAATATTTTTTTTAAAAGCATAATCGGTTTTCGGACTAATAAATCTCAGAGTAATTTCATATTCTAATTAATGATTAATTTTGAAATTATAACAGTGTAGGGACGTTCCATGGAACATCCCTACAATAAAAAGAACTTTAAGCACTTATCTATTTGCTAACCAATTTGATAAATTGTCGAAATTAGTAAAATCAAAAATATCCTCTATAGGACTAAAGCCATGAGGTAAGAAAAACAGGGGTTTGAGATTGTTTCCCTGCGGTTGTATCAGAGGAAAATACGTTGCATTTCCGTAAGTCCTGTTCTAATCTCTACCCTAATCATTTTTCTCATTCGCATCTCTACCATCAGGTCCAATATTCCCATATTTAATCCATTTTGGTTGCACTGGTTTAGCTTCAATAGTAGGTTTGCGATCGTAAAAATCAGGTTTTTCGGGAAAATCTTCAACCGCAATATCCTTGACGACTTCATCCATAAACAGTTGCCAATTATAAGCTGCTGTACTACTCGCACCCCAAGTAGGATCATTGTTATCATTTCCTAACCAGACTCCAGTTGCCACCTGGGGAATATAACCAATAAACCACAAATCTCGCGCCTCCTCACTTGTACCTGTTTTTCCGGCCACAGGGCGATCGTACAAATAAGCACTCGAACCGCTACCATATTTTACCACATTTTCCAACATCCAAGTAACAATTGCTGTACTATCCTTGTCTAAAACCTGCTCCGATTTAAAATTGCTCTCATAGATAACTTCACCATTTTGATTAATTATTCTTTTAATTCCATGAGCTGGAATATATTTACCTTGTGCTGCCAAAGTCGCGTAAGCATTTGTCAACTCCAATAAATTTACCTCCCAACTACCCAACGCCATCGAATAAGTAGCTTTAATCTCAGATTGAATCCCCATATCGTGAGCTAACTTAATCACAGGTTCAAACCCCACATCCATCAATACTTGCACTGCTACCACATTCACAGAATATGCCAAAGAATCAATCATCGATCGCCAACCACCATACTTTTTCCCATAGTTTTTGGGTTGATAACCATCTACTGTTAATGGCATATCTCGATAACCATCAGTGGGAGCAAAACCAGCAGCAACTGCAGCAGCATAAACAAAACTTTTAAAAGTTGAACCTGGTTGACGTTGCGCTTGAATGGCTCGGTTAAATTCACTTTTAACAAAATCTCGACCTCCTACTAATGCCTTCACCTCTCCAGTATTAGGAACCATAGCAACTAATGCTGCTTGATCGAAACCTTGGCGACTGCCATCAATATCAACAGCTTCTTGAATTACTTTTTCCCCTATTTCTTGCCAACGTCTATCTAAAGTCGTTTCGATAGTCAAACCCCCTGCTGCCAAAATTTCTGGGGAAACATATTTAGGCAATTCTTTCTGAATATAGTTAGCAAAATAGGGAGCTTCAACTATCAAACGCTTGGGGGAACTAGGTTGTAATGTCATTGGTTGAGTAATGGACATTCTGATAACTTTATCTGAAATCAAACCGGCTTTTCCCATTTCTGCTAACACTATGTTTCGCCGACGTTTAGCTGCTTCTTGGTTAACTAAGGGGGAATATTGACTAGGTGCAGGAGGCAAACCTGCCAAAGTTGCCATTTCTGTTAAAGTAAGCTCGGAGATTGGTTTGCTAAAGTAAACCCATGCAGCATCAGTTACACCATAAGCACCAGAACCGAGATAAACTATATTTAGGTACAGTTCCAGAATTTCTTGTTTAGATAACTCCTTTTCCATTTTCCAAGCTAGCATTGCTTCCCGGAGTTTACGCCAAATAGTTTTTTCCATATCCAGGAAAACCATGCGAGCTAACTGTTGGGTAATAGTGCTACCCCCTTGAACTACATCTCTAGCAATTAAATTATTGATTAATGCTCTAATAATTCCCTGATAATCAACTCCTGTATGTTCATAAAAACGTCTGTCTTCAATCGCAATAAAAGCTTTAATTAAAGTAGGAGGAATATTTTTTAATTTGATTTTTTCTCTAGTGGCAGGTCCGGTTTGTTGAATAATTTTACCATCGGCAGCTTTTATTGTTAAAGTACCGTCTCTAGTATAGGAAGAAATATCAGCAATTTCTGGTAAACTTTGCTCTAATTTCCGCCATTGCCAACCACCGTAAATAACAATAATAGTAATTCCCGAAAAACCTAATCCTAACCATAGTTTTTTCATCAATAAAATTTCTTTGAAATCGGACTTACGCCAATCAACCAAAAAACTAGGTTTATGATGCCAATACTTGTCTTTTAAATAACCAAATTTCCTGGATAAACCAGATTGATTTGCCAGTTTTTTTAAGTTGACTAAATTAGCTTTTATAATATGTTTAATTTTATTTTTAAACTTTGGTGAATTTAAGGGAGCTTTAAATTTTTTACTTAACATTTTTGAGACAGAGTGGGAATTATTTTGCTGGCTTATAGGTTGAGAATCTATAGAGTTAGATTTTCTGATAATATCTGTCTCTGTTTCTGAAAATATTTCTTTAAAATTGTCTGGTTCTTTATCTGCCACTTTTTCCTCTTATATTTGTTTTTATACTATTACAAAAGTTTCCTACTTAATCAAGTAGATAATATTAAAAACTTACACAATAGAAGTATATATAGTGTATTTTTGGTAATTATTTCAGATATTTATGCTACAATTAAAGATTTTATGTAAGTTTGGATTTGATGGTTTTAAGGATTAGAGAGTAGGGAAAATGGGTCAAAGGATAGGAAATAAGCAAAAAATACAGCACTTCTGACTTTCCCTGAATTAGAGACCTAGTGGGCAAAATTACTGGGCTACAATAATTTTACCATTCACATCTTCTACATCATTCATGTATATCACAGTAGGGATATTTCATAGAATATTCTCACTGGTTATCAAAAAAATATTGTTGCTCTTCTTACCATCTGTTCCCTTAGACCTTTAACCAATAAAGGGTTAAACCCTTTATTCAGATATTAGAAATTACTATAGTAATCCTAAATAGGTCTTTAATAATTAATAATTAATAATTAATAATTACCTCTTCTTATAAAAAAAAGGATTGGCTAAAAGGAATTTTTTTCTTTTCTAGGTTGATTAGATATGGCGTTTGTCCATGAATGAAGAGGCTTTATACCTCTATTTTGCAGTAAAAATTCAAAAACTAGAAATAAACTCCAAAAATCTTACCGAATAATTATTAATTGCTGAACTACTAATCTATTGCTTCTCAACCCCATTCTCCACAAAGTAGCAAGATTTTTAACATGAATAAAATAGCATTGCTATATTGACTTTTTTTATCGTCAAAAAAGTTGAGAAAATTGTAATTGATAAACATCAACATAAGTGTAAAAAATGTGAACCGTAAATTTCGCTTATTTTCATTTATTTGTATCTTTATCAACCAGAAAATTACTGGGATTAATTAGGGTTTACTTATGGAATTATGTTGGTGAGCTTAAGCAATAGTTACAGGTGTTAATTTTTCTAAAATTTTTCCAGCTTGGTGAGGAAAAATCTAGATTTTTAAAGATTAATTTACTAATTTATTGCCATTTTTTGTTGCCCAAAAAATGCCTTTAATCTTTATTTGTCAATTCTTTTATATTTAATTAGCAAGCCCTAATGAGAATTTGCTTATAGAAGTCTGTTAGTGAAGCAAGGAAACAGGAAACAGAGAATAGTTTAAACTATATCCTACGACCAATTTTTTTAACAGTTTAAGTCCTGTTATACCTTCTTACTTCTGCCTTGTACCTTCTACCTTATTAGACATCTCCAATCATAAAAAAATCAAATCAATTATCCCACAAAAATAATCAATTCTTTCTCCCTGCTCCCTGCTCACTCTTCTCTAGAGATGTCTATTTAGGTTCCTGCTGAGTCGTACAATGTATTCCACCGCCTCCGGCAGCAATTTCATCAATATTAATTTGTACAATATCTCGACCAGGAAAAAGTCGCCCTAAAGTTTGCTTTGCACGTTTATCTGCCAGGCGATCGCCAAATTCGGGAGCAATAACTGCACCATTAATAACGTAAAAATTAATATACCCCGCTGCAAAGTCATCACTTTCATATCCTGGTCGTATCTTTCTCGGACTTTCAAGCACCACAACTTCTAAATTTCTGCCATCCGCATCTGTTGACGAGCGCAGAATTTCTAAATGTCTCTTAGTAACATTATGGTCAAAAGATTCAGGATCGGGATCGTATCCAGCAACAACCACACCAGGACGAACAAAACGGGCATAAAAATCAGTATGTCCATCCGTAATATCATAACCTTTGATACCTGGTAGCCAAATAATTTTCCGCAACCCCAATAAAGCTTTCAATTCTGCTTCACAGTCAGCTTTAGTCCAACCAGGATTACGATTCTTATTAATAATACAACTTTCAGTAGCGATCGCTGTACCATGACCATCAACTTCAATACCACCACCTTCAAATACAAGGTCTGTATTAAACAATGGTACTCCAGACTGTCGTGCCATAAACCGAGCTACTTTAGCATCGCGAGCGTGATACTGTTTATTTCCCCAACCATTAAAATTGCCATCAATAGCAGCTTTTTCACCAGCATCATTAACCACAAAAACGCAAGCCGTATCCCTCATCCAGAGATCGTCTATTGGGCAAACAATTAATTCGACATCAGTACCACATTTAGCTAGAGCTACCTGGTAGTCTCTCTTCCGGACTAACATTTTCACAGGTTCATATTTGACAATAGTTTTAGCAATTCTAGCGAGATTATCTTGTACAGCAGAACTGTATTTGCGACCCCAAATATCTGCACTAGCACTAAACGCCATCCAAGTACATAAATGGGGTTCACCTTCATCAGGCATAAAAAATGAAGAACTTGATAACATAGAAGATGAGATTTTATTTGAAAATTTAGGATTAGTTGTGGCAAAGGTAGTACAACTTTTTCCAGAGACAAGCAAACCAGATGTTGTTGTCATTAATTGTAAAAAGAGACGTCTATTCATAAAGTAGTGGCGTGTCAAGTTTGAAAATGTGGATTAAAAACCTAACTCCCCAACCCCCTTCCCTGCAAGGGAAGAGTAATACAATACTCCCCTCTCCTTGCAGGAGAGGGGTTGGGGGAGAGGTCTTCGGTAGTTGCTCGCTCCTAACCCACCATTCTATTCATAGAGCAGGTTGGAAATAAAACTAAACAATCAGGACTTACGCATTGGTAACGAGTTTTGGGCATTTGAGATTGCTATCCTTACGGACTGCAATGACAAAAGTACGTTGCGCATGCGTAAGTCCTGTTATTGTCAGGACTGACGGAGAAACTGGGTTGATCAACAAAATCTTGTGGTTTGAACTGAACCCAGAAACCAGGTACGAGGGTAGAAACCGGGTTTCTTTGCGTAAGTCCTAAATAAATCTGGTTTCTGTCTAAATAATCAGGAATTACGCAGAGACCAGGGTTGATCAAGAAAAAATCGTGGTTAGGACTTACGCACCAGACGCTATATGTAGCGTCAAAAACTATTGTGCAATAGTTTTTGAACTCTATACATAGTACATTTGCGTAAGTCCTGGTGGTTTTAACAACAATATCGGAGCAATAAACCCGGTTTCTTGGTCTCTAGGCGTAATATCAAATCCGGTAGTATCGGTATAAAAAAGCAGAGAAACCAGGTTTATATGATTTATCGGGAACCGTAATGCCTACTATACCCATATCTGTCTCCCATCAACCCGGTTTCTTGGAGAAACCGGGTTTATATGATTTATCGGGAACCGTAATGCTCACTATACCGATATCTGTCTCCCATCAACCCGGTTTATTCGCTGCTTGGCATAAATCCTGTTTAACTTCTTAACCGCAACATTTGTGCTGTCAACGCCAGACTCTCCTCATACAAAACATCTTGACCCCAACGTTGTAACTGTTGTGCCATCAAAGCTTCTGCTTTTTGATCGCTTAATGCTGTTACTTGCTCAGTCAAACAAGACTGCGCCTTACCACCAGACTCTAACCGTATACAACCAGTAGTTTCCGAACACAAAATTGTGCAACAGTCAACATCAGCATTGGGATTACTCGAACCCAAACGTATACCAACTAAATCTCCAGGTATTTCACCAAAATCAGCAGTAGGAATAGCTGCTAACTCAGCCAAAATTTCTTGATTGTTACGTCCAGTAAACTTGATATGAACAATATCATAATCCCCACCCACCTCAGTATAAGAAATTGGTTGCCAACTCAAGCGACTCGCAAACCAACCCAAAAACATTAGTGCTTGAGCAGCATTTCCTTTTTCATAGTCAATCGTAATAATATCAACTTCCCATAAAGCTGCTCGGCGTTTGGGAGGGTCAAAAGTTGCAGCAATTAATTCTTGCCAAGCTGAAAGACGGTGCCAGTTGAGGTCAGCAATATAAGTTTCGTTTTCAATCAATTCCTGCATCTTTAAAAATTCTGATTCGGGATCGGAAAAGTAACAAGAATCCATAATTATACAATTGCTGGTCTCACACAAAGTACGAAATAATTCTTGTTCTGTATTCGGGGTTGCTTTCCACCAGACAAATTTTGGTAGATCGGGAATCATTAACGATTTTACGGTTTCATCCACCCTTTGCATCGCTAATTTTGTACCTCGAAGAGTGACATATTCACAACAAACTAAATTCGAGCTACTTTGCTTTTGAATTGGACAATAGGCAGATACTTGAGCTGTAACACCTGTATCTTCTTCCCCAATAATTGGACACAGAGTCATAACCCGACTGGGGTTTTGAGCAGCGATCGCATCTGCCATACTAGACCCCCGGAGATTAGTATTTGTAACTCTTTGACGGTCATCTGGTTGTTTCGCAAATTCTTCGCGCAATTTAGCCAAGGTTTGGGGGTCTACTCTACCTGTAATTGTCAATTTATAAACATTTTGTGCCTCTTTGACTGCACTCCTGGTTTTTGGTCCATGAATACCATCAATTGGACCATCATAGAATCCGAGGGATCCCAATAATTGTTGAAATTCTTCTGGTTCGTAAACTACTATACTGAAAGTGGCAGCTCTAGTGGCGATAGGAGTTGCTTTGGCTTGATTTTGACTAAGCCAGATTTTACTTAGTTCTTCTTCTATTTCTCCGAGGGAGATATCTTTTGGTTGTTGTAAGGCAACAATTGGTGTATTCATTTTTACGGTTTGTCCTTAAGTTTTAGTTTTGGTTTATGGTACTATGGATAATTTAATTTAATCGGAAAAAGCTGGTGTATTCATCTTTACTTTTTTACTTTTTTTCCTTAAATCTTAAATTTTTTTTATGTTACCCTTGCAGAAGGTAGATATTTCCCTAAGTTTTTACACGCTTCGATACCAACGGACATGATATAAATAATTATTAATTAGGGCTTGCTGAGAAAAAGGATTAAACCATTGATAGATAAAGGTTTTAACAAGTTTAGAGCGGGAAAAAGTACCAGCTTTTAGGTCAAAAAGGTGAAAAAAGTTAGGATTTTGGTTGACGCGAGATAGAAAAATTCAGGGATAATTCTTCCTCCTGTCTTCTGTAAATTCCCTACTCCTCCTGTATCCTGTATCCTCTATCCTGATTCCTACCCCTACCCATAAGACTGAAGAAGCGCAAACCCTAATTATTGTTCCCCACTACAGGTTGCTAGTCTCGATCGCAAAGCTAAAAAAGTTTCCGCTGCCATCATTTGACCTACTCCATAACAAGCACGTTGTCGCCAGACAATTATCGGTAAGTGACCTTCTGGAGCTTCTAAACTAAAAGAGAGTTCATCATAATATTTCCAACTTTCTCCATCTCGCCATCCTATGCGATCGCAAAATTTTCCATATTCCCCACTCACACTTTCCCATATACGTTGTTGCACATTTAAACCAAACAACCCATGACTGTAATATTCCCAGAGCGAATCAATGGTACAAATATCTGTGCAGGGAAAATTCTCAATTTCTGCCAAATGTAACCAACCTTCTTCTGCTCTGAGAGCAACTTGTAGCAACAACTCCCAAGTAAGTTCGTCTGCTTTTCGCCATTTTCCAGCAGCTAAAAGATTAATCAATGGATAATAATCTATTCCTACTTCAGACATTGGTGGTTCTGGAGTTGGCATCGCATCCAATTTTTCATTAATATTATATAGGGTTTCTGCTAAACTCTCCGGGTTAAGTTGTTCCAGATGATAAAGTACCCATTCTAATTGACAATGAAGTTGAAACCGTTCTATGGTTGCCTGATGTAACTGAGCTTGTATTTGCTCTAGTTGTTTTTTGAGGTCTTTGTAATTTTGATTGTCATTGACTCCATTTACCGATGCAGTCGATAAACCAGAATTGTTATGATGGTTTGGATTTTCCTTAGCTTGTAACATCTGCCACATTTTTCTTGCCCAGTTCAATTTTGCTTGTTCTTTTTGTTGGTAAATTTCCGCTGTAGCTAAAAAAGCTGCTTCCGATTTTAAATTCCAGTCACAAATAGAGCAAGACTCTGGCACTATTTCCATATATTCTGCACCGCAAATAGGACACAACATAATTTTTTTTCTTAGATTACAGCAATGCATGAGGATGCTAAGGTACAGTTATTTGTAATATAGCCTTCTAGGAACAGCCTGGAAGGATGTGTTACAAAACAAGTAACACATCCTTCCTTCTAGGAACAACCTGGAAGGTTGTGTTACAAAACAAGTAACACAGCCTTCCTTCTAGGAACAACCTGGAAGGTTGTGTTACAAAAAAAAGTAACACATCCTTCCTTTGCTGTAACAAATAATTTTGTACCTCATTAACTCCGAAATTGCTGTAAAAACATATTACAGCACTTTTCATTTCGGTAGACCAGATTAAGGGGAAATGGCCATTTGCCCCTAATTGGAATGATGGTTAAACTCGTGAGTTTATTATTGCACCATTTTGAATATATCAGTACACTAATAGAATGGCGCACCTAAAAATGTAGGTTGGGTAGTAGCTTGCTTCTGCGTAGCAGTACGATAGTGAAACCCAACAAAGCTTTATAGTTCAGGACTTACGCAAAGGTAATATGTATAGAGTTCAAAAACTATAGCGCTATAATTTTCAACCCTATATATGTGGTCTCTGCGTAAGTCGTGATGGTTTTTGGGTTTCGTTCCATGCTACGCAACCCTAACGGGAACAACCCAACCTACGCTTACTTTTACTACAATAATCAACTTTTACGTCGAATCTAACAACAAACTATGCTCTCTCAGCAAAAGAAAATTACTAGCTCAAAACTTTTTCTAATAGCATTTTTAGCAGTAGTAATGCTGTTATCTATTTTAGGAAGAGTACCTGCTATAGCTCTACCATCACCAAAACATTACACTGAACTCAAATTTCCCAAATTACCAAAATTAGAACTACCTGACTACACTCGCTTTGAACTTAAGAATGGCATCATTGTCTATCTGATGGAAGACCATGAACTACCCCTCATTGGTGGACGTGCCTTATTTCAGACAGGTGGAAGATTTGAACCTGAAAATCAAGTAGGGTTAGCAAGTTTAACTGGAACTGTTATGCGTACAGGAGGAACAAGTCAACACCCCCCCGAAGAAATAAACCAATTCCTCGAACAAAAAGCAGCAGCAGTAGAAACATCTATTGGTAATACTGTTGGGAGTGCCGGATTTAATTGCCTTACTGAAGACCTCACAGAAGTATTTAATTTATTTGCCGAAGTCATTCGTGAACCGGTATTTGTTGAAGAAAAACTAGAACTTGCCAAACAACAATGGCGAGGTAGTATTGCTCGTCGGAATGACGACCCAGATTCTATTGTTAGTCGTGAGTTCCAAAAATTGATTTATGGTAAAACAAGTCCTTATGCTCGAACTGTTGAATATGAGACTCTCAATAATATTTCCCAGGAAGATTTAATTGATTTCCATGCCAAATATTTTCATCCTGAGAATATGATTTTGGGAATAGTGGGAGATTTTAAGACCAAAAAGATGCGATCGCTGATTCAAGAAAAATTAGGGGACTGGGAACCAACCAGTGAGAAAGTTGAATATTCTTTACCGGATGTTACTCAAGCGGAAGTTGGTAATGTATTTTTTGTGGAACAACCTCAGCTAACTCAAAGTTATGTACAAGTAGGTCATTTAGGTGGAGAATTAGATAATCCTGATTACGTAGCTTTGAGTGTAATGAATAATGTTCTAAATGGTTTAGGAGGACGTTTGTTTAATAATATTAGGTCGCGCCAAGGTTTAGCTTATTCTGTTTCTGCTTATTGGAGTCCAAACTATGATTATCCAGGAGTATTCGTTGCTGGTGGTCAAACTCGTTCGGATGCAACTGTGCCATTTATTAAGTCTATTCAGGAAGAAATTGAGCGTATTCGCACTGAACCTATTACAGAAGAAGAACTGAAGAATGCCAAAGATTCTACCATCAATTCATTCATTTTCAATTTTCAAGAGCCTGCTCAAACTTTATCTCGTTTGATGCGATATGAATATTATGGTTATCCTAAAGATTTCATTTTCCGTTATCGCCAAAAATTGGAAAAAGTAAGAGTAGCAGATGTACAGAGAGTTGCTGAAAAATATTTGCAACCAGAAAAAATAGTAACTTTAGTTGTGGGTAATCAAGAAGCAATTGAACCGCCTCTGAGTAGTCTGGGGAATGGAAGTAAAATTACTTCTATAGATATTACAATTCCCGAACCAAGTTAAATTCATAGGAATTACGCAAAGAAACCGGGTTTCTGGGTTCAGTTCAAGCCACGAGATTTTTTTGATAAACCCAGTTTCTGCGTAAGTCCTGATTCATTTGAGAAACGCACAAAACAGAAGAGTTAGAAAGATTTGGAAAAGTAACTTGTGACAACTGGATTTATTATCACCCCTTTATTTGACCAAAAAATCAGGGAAAATCAGGAGCCGTAGGGGCTGCTGGTTTCACCGTATGGACGTTGTATGCAACGTCCATACAATGAGTTTTCACATTAACCCAGATAAACCCGCCCCATAACATATAAGCCACCGTCTAACGGGGCGGGTCTATATAAATCTTAGAGTAAGCATGAAAATTTCCTGAGAAACCCGCCTCATAACATATAAGCCACCATCCCAGGGGCGGGTTTATGTAAATCTTAGAGTAAGCATGAAAATCTCCTGAGAAACCCGCCCCTACCTCATTACACTCATTAGATGTGTCAGTCCGCTACCAATAGCGTTTATGGGTAAGTCCTACTTCAGTATTTCAAGCCTCTTTATTTCAGGAGAAACTGATAACTGATTTAGCCTTTAATGCGATCGCGCACTTGACCTTTTTCTGCATTCTTCTCTAAAAACTCTATTATTTTACCAGAAACATCTACTCCTGTAGTATTTTCTATTCCTTCTAAACCAGGGGAAGAATTAATTTCCATAACTAACGGACCACGATCAGAACGTAATAGATCTACCCCTGCAACTCTTAACCCCATTGCTTTAGCTGAACGCATAGCAGTTGAGCGCTCTTCTGGGGTTAATTTAATTTTTTCTGCTTTACCACCGCGATGCAAATTTGACCGAAATTCTCCTTCCGCTCCCTGTCTTTTCATCGCAGCTATTACTTTATCTCCGACTACAAAACATCGTAAATCTGCACCATCGGCTTCGGCAATAAATTCCTGTACTAAAATATTAGCATCTAAACCACGAAAAGCTTCAATAACTGACTTAGCTGCTTGATAAGTTTCAGCTAAAACTACTCCTATTCCTTGAGTTCCTTCTAATAATTTAATTACTAAAGGAGCGCCACCAACAGTATTAATTAAACCATCAATATCTTTAGTTGAATTAGCAAAACCAGTAACAGGTAATCCGATTCCTTCTCTAGCTAATAATTGTAAACAACGTAATTTATCGCGAGACCGAGAAATGCCTTGAGAAGGATTTGCCGTAAAAACTCCCATCATTTCAAACTGTCTGACTACCGCTGTACCATAAAATGTTTTAGAAGCTCCAATGCGAGGAATAATAGCATCAAATCCTTCTAATGGTTCACCCATATAGATAACTTGAGGCTTCATAGAAGTAATATTCATATAACATCGGAGGTAATCAATAACTTCTACTTCATGACCCCTTTTTTCTCCAGCTTCTACTAATTTTCTAGTAGAATAAAGAGTTGGTTCCGTAGATAGAATAGCAATTTTCATTTGGTTAATTTCTACCATTTTTAATTTTCTTCTTGACTAATTTTTAAGTTTTGATCTAAATAAGATTTACTAGGATTAATTAAGAATTTCTTTCGGACAGCTTGTCGTCCTAATAACATTCTAAATCCCATTAATTCCCGGTTAGTTAATGTTAACTCAATTTGCCATTTTTGGTTCATTAAATTTATTTCAGTTGAAATAACCGGACGTATTTCTGCTACCCCGCTAGAACTACGAACTTTTCTTTCATCTATTAATTCAGCTTCAGCAGTTACTATTAGATTGGTATCTTTTTGCTGGGGATGAACTTTAAATTTTACCATCCGTTTGCCATCAATTTCAAAAGTTTTAATATCAAAAGCGTGTAAAGCAGAAGAACGGGCACCAGTATCAATTTTTGCTTTAATTTTAGTAATGCCAATTTCGGGTAATATTACCCATTCTCGCCAGCCAATAATTGGTAATTCTTGATGTTTCATTTTGAGTTTTAGGGAATAGGGAGTGGGGAATATAGGAAGCAATAGATGTAGGTTGGGTTGTTACCGTTAGGGTTGCGTAGCATGGAACGAAACCCAACAAATTTAAGAGTAATATCAAATCCGTTGCCAACGGAAGTGTTATAAGAAACCAGGTTTATAGTAGATTTAGGTTCGGTTTCGGGCCTCAACCCAACATTGAGCATTTTTTGTATCAGGACTTACGCAAAGGCATTATATATAGAGTATTGGTGCGTTGTGCGTTGTACGCTTTACATGTCGCGTAGCGAAACGCACCCTACCAATAGCGTTCGTGCGTAAGTCCTAGTATAAAAGTTCTGTGTAGATACTTATCACTTTTCACTAATATCATTAAGATGGTGCGTTACGGCGCAATTTTATGTTTTGAGGTACAAACCATATTTACACGGTTGCGCCTAACACACCCTACTGGAGTCTAGTTGGGTTTCGTCCCTCAACCCAACCTACAGGTTTTTAACTTTTAACTTTTAACTTTTGACTTTTATAAAATGGTCGCTTCACAACAATAGCAGCATAATTTTTTCCCCTAATTTCTACTTCTAATTTTTGACCTATTTTTGCTAAATTTTTCGGTACATAAGCGAGAGCGATCGCTTTCCCTAAAGTAGGAGACTTAGTACCGCTAGTCACTTCTCCTACCACTTCACCATTACTCAAAACAGGATAACCATGACGAGCAATACCGCGATCGAGCATTTCCAGACCCACTAAACGTTTTAAAACTCCCTCCGACTTTTGTGCTTCCAAAACCGGACGACCAATAAATTCTCCTTTTTTCTCCAGGTGAACTAACCAACTTAAACCTGCTTCCAGAGGAGTAGTTTCAGTATCAATATCTTGCCCATAAAGTGCCATCGCAGCTTCTAAACGCAGAGTATCCCTTGCTCCTAAACCGCAGGGAGTAACCCCAGCATTCAACAAACTTCGCCATAACTCCATACCCACGGCGGGATCTACCATAATTTCAAAGCCATCTTCCCCAGTATAACCAGTTCTGGCAATAAAACCTGGTTGTTCTAATACAGTAATATCTGAATGCCCAAAAAATCCAATTGATGCTAAATTTTCTTTAATAAATTGTTGTAAATATTGTTCTGCTTCCGGACCTTGAACAGCTAATAATACTTTTTCTTCAGAGATGTCTTGAAATTTAACACCACTATTTTCTAAATGACTTAATATCCATGCTTTATCATTAGCTTTAGTAGCAGCATTAACAATCATAAAACCCCGTGGTTCGTTGGTGAGGGGGTCGTTACTTTGACGATAGAAAATCAAGTCATCAATAATGCCTCCTTGAGGGTTTAATAAGACAGTATATTGAGCTTTACCAGGTTCTAAACTGCTCAGATCGGAAGGTATTAAATATTGAATTTTCTCAATTAAATCCTGGCCTTGAGCTATAAATTTACCCATGTGAGAAATGTCGAACATTCCTGCTTTTGTCCGTACTGCCTCATGTTCCGTTCTGATACTGGTGTATTGTACTGGCATTTCCCACCCAGAAAATTCTACCATTCTGGCCTTAAGTTCGGTACATAAGTCGTATAAGGGCGTGCGAGAAAGAGGTTGTGTATTAGATTCTGTTGAATTGGCCACTTGTATGTCTCTCATTTGTATATAATAAACTTTAATTTTAGGACATTTTAGGTATTAACACATAGGAAGAAAGGCAAAAGGGAAAGAAAAGTTCACAGGAAAAAGATTTTTATTACTGATTATCCGAACATGATGTTATGTTATTTCCAGATCAAAAGTAACTTTGAAGTCATTGCGACTCGAACGGAGTGGAAGGAAGCAATCTCCGCGCACCCCTAAGATAGATTGCTTCCTATCCTCGCAATGACAACTTTTCAACCTGATTCTATAATAAGTAGCGATCGCTCTTTAGGAAATAAAAGAAAGGTTCATAGGAAAAAGATTTTTTATCACTAATTATCCGGAAATGATATACCAATCATAAATAGGTTGTGACAAATAAAAAAGACAAAAAATTCCTTTGAGCCAATCTTCTCCTTGAAAAAAAATAGGTAATTATTAATTACTCAGATGTACCCTGATAAAGAGCCAATTTCTGTCTGTAAATTTCTAGAAGTTTAGGCATAAGTAGTTGTACATCTGTTTCAGTTTCTCCAAATGAAGGCCAGACCATATATAACTTTTTAAAAGCTTCTTCTATTCTCCCTTCTTCAATATCTTTGAGAGCGTTTTTGTCTCTAATTAATTCTATAGCTACACGATCTTGATAGATAGGACTAAAATTCTTAGCTTTGACTCCAGGAGCAAATGTATCCCAAGAGGTACTCAAAAATTGATATCTGCCTGCTGCATCAGAACAAAGTTTTTTGCCATTGCTTAAGGCACATTTTAGTTCTCTAGGATGGTCTTCAAAACTGGAGAAATGACTGCCTGTATATTGACGATAATAACCTCTTGGTCCGCTTGTTCCTTCTGTGATAGAGATGGTATCTAGAAATGCTCTAATTCTAGGAACGTTGACTGGATAAGCCCAATTTTGGGCAGGGTCAATTTCGGGCATGATTACTGATATTATTGGTTCGGTTTTATCATCATTTTCATTGTTATTTATTTGCAGAAATAGTTGTGATATTACTATGAATAATCCTAAAATTATTAATAGGGAATAAGCTAATTTGGGGTTAAATATTTTGGCTAAATTTAAGGTCTTTTTCTGGGATTTTTTATAAGCACGGTAATTATTAATTTTGTTTTCTGCCGATCTTCTTGGTTGTATTTGTTGGTTATACATGATATATTGACTAAATTTTTCACATTAAAAGAATAGATTGATTAAATATAATTAGGACTTACGCAAAGGCAATATATGTAGCATGAACGCTACCGGTAGGGTGTGTTTTCGGCGCTTGAGCCGACATGAAACGCTACGCTACATGGAAAGCGGAGCATTCCCTATACGAAAAAGCGTATCTCGTAACACACCTAGACTCTAGATAGAGCGCCTCTGCGTAAGTCCTGTAGATGTATCTCAAAAGCTGAATGCTTGCTGACGGCTAAATGCTTACCTTATTTTACCTATAAAATAAGATAAATCAAAAGTCAAGCATGAGGTACCCTGATTACAGCCTAGAAGGCTGTGTTACAAGGGTTTTATCTTTAATATTTATACCTGATACTAAAATTTGCTGATTTTGGTAGAAATTAATGAAAGTTCCTGATCAGCTCTTTCCTAATGCTTAAATCATGTAAATGAAAGTTCTAACATTTTTTGAATAGGTTTCAATGCTGCTATCCGTGTTCCTTCTGGAATTGTAATTTCTGGTGTCTTATTTTTCATTGCTAAATAAAGCTTTTCTAAAGTATTCAACCTCATGTGGGGGCATTCGTTACAAGCACAATTATTGATTGCAGGTGCAGGAATAAAATTTTTGTTCTTTGCTTTGTTCTCCATCTGATGAATAATACCTGGTTCGGTTGCGACAATAAATTCTTGACTTTGACTTTCCTGACAATATTTTAAAAGAGCAGTGGTGGAACCAATATAACTAGCATGACGCAATACATTTTGTTCGCATTCTGGATGAGCAATAATCTCAGCTTCGGGATGTTCGATTTTTAATTGTACAATCTTTTTCTCAGAGAATGTTTCGTGAACCATACAACTACCTTCCCACAAAATCAAATCTCTTCCAGTTTGTTCAATGACGTAACGACCGAGGTTTTTGTCTGGAGCAAAAATTATCGGTTGATCTGTTGGTATTTGGTTAACTATTTTGACTGAGTTGGAACTGGTACAAATAATATCACTCATCGCTTTAATAGCAGCAGTACAATTAATATAAGAAATGACTATGGCATCAGGATGAGCAGCTTTAAATTTGCTAAATTCTTCTGGGGGACAACTATCGGCGAGGGAACAACCTGCATTTAGGTCTGGGAGAAGTACCAGTTTATTGGGGTTGAGAATTTTTGCAGTTTCTGCCATAAAATGAACTCCAGCAAATACTATCACATCTGCATCAGTTTCAGCCGCTTTTTGGGAAAGACCGAGAGAGTCGCCAATATAGTCCGCAATATCTTGAATATCGGGTTCTTGATAATAGTGAGCCAGAATCACAGCATTTAATTTTTGCTTGAGAGCGGCGATCGCTTGAAACAAATCGTGAGGTATATTATTAAAAGTTTGGTTGGTTGGAGATTGGGTTGCAAACATTATTAAATTTTCCTGTAATTTATAAGTGACTAATACCAATTCACTAAACTATTATCTGAGCAAAGTTTTTAGTCAATCAAATCTAACCTTCTAACTTCAGTGAAATAGTATAAGTGTCTATAATTAGCCATTTGAGATAGTTTTATTAATTATAGTAGAATTTACGGATTTAAGATATTAATAAGTTATAAAAAGGTTATTTCAGTTATCAGCTATCATAACTGGGGTGGGGCGCAAAGAAGCCGGGTTTCTGGTTCCCCAAAATGTTGATTACAACAAAATTCCCGAAGCCGGGTTTCTGGTTCCCCAAAATGTTGATTACAACAAAATTCCCGCAATACAAGCAGTCATAAAACAAGCGATGGAACCTCCAATCATAGCTCTAAATCCCAATTTTGCTAAATCGCGCTGCCGGGATGGAGCAATAGTACCGATTCCACCTATCTGGACAGCAATGGAACCAATATTAGAAAATCCACATAAAGCATAAGTGGCAATAACTTGCGATCGCTCGGAAATAACATTAACTGTTTCGCCTTTTTGAGAATTTTCAATCAGTGTCTTTAAATCCAAATAAGCAATAAATTCATTCAAAATCGTTTTCTTACCCAACAAAACCCCCACTTGACTACAGTCTATCCAAGGTACTCCCATCAACCAAGCAACAGGAGCAAACAATAAAGCAAAAATCGACTCCAAAGATAACTTAGGTAACCCGAAACCACCACCTATCCATGCCAATATTCCATTGATCATCGCCACCAAACCTAAAAAAGCAATCAACATTGCTCCCACATTAACAGCTAATTTTGCTCCTTCTCTAGCGCCCGTTGTTGCTGCATCAATCACATTAGCATAAGTCTGCTTTACCTCCACTTTCACCGTTCCCGCAGTGGGAGACTCTTCTGTTTCTGGGAACAATATTTTTGATATTGCCAATGCTGCGGGTGCCGACATTACGGAAGCAGCAAGCAAATGTTCGGCAGGTATTCCAAAAGAAATATAAGCTGCTAATACTCCTCCCGCAACCGTAGCAAAACCACCAGTCATAACCGCGTGTAATTCTGAAAGAGTCATAGTTTCCACATAAGGTTTAATTATCAACGGCGCTTCTGTGGAACCGACAAAAATATTAGCGGAACAAGAGAGAGATTCGGCACCGGAAGTTTTCATGGTTTTTAACATTATCCATGCAAATAATTTAACTACTCGTTGCAAAATTCCATAGTGATACAGAATAGTAATTAATGAAGAGAAAAAGATAATTGTTGGTAGTATTTGGAAGGCAACAAAATGGTCAAGATAGTCATCTCCAAAGACAAATTTTGCTCCAGCATCAGAAAATTTTAATAATTGACTAACTACATCGGCAATAAATTGAAACACTATTAAACCAGTTTTACTCTTTAAAATTATTAGTGCAAATAATAATTGTAAACCTATTCCCCAAAAAACAGGTTGCCATTTAATTTTGTTTCTTTTTGCAGATAAAAGAATGGCTATACCTACAAAAACTATTAATCCTAATGCTGATATTAATCTTTCCACAATTTATTATATTTCCTCTAATTTATTGTACTCAAATAACATACCTAAAAATGTAGGTTGGGTTAAGGTAGAAAACCCAATCCAATAATTATTATTCCATAAATATAGATTAGGTTGAGGCAGAAAGAAACCCAAAAAAACAACAAAACCTGATAATTTTTTAATACAGTTCAGTTCAGAGGAAAACTCCTATAATATCAAACTATTAGATACGCTTTTCCCACTATAAAACTGCCCAAAAAAAATCCTTAACTGAACCTATTAGATTATTGTTGGGTTTCACTCCATTTAACCCAACCTACGCCCTATTTAAGTACATAATATATAAATAGATGTAGAGATAGTCCAGTAGTAACACACTGCCTATCCCAGATTTTATAGTTGGTAACTAACAGCTAAAAACTGATAACTGAAAACTAATAACTGAAATATGTCCTTACCTATTGTAGCTATTATTGGCAGGCCAAATGTGGGCAAGTCCACAATTGTTAATCGCTTGGCCGAAAATCAAGATGCCATTGTCCACGACGAACCAGGTATAACACGCGATCGCACTTACCGTAACGCATATTGGCAAGACCGAGAGTTTCAAGTCGTAGATACCGGAGGTTTAGTCTTTGATGATAATACAGAATTTTTACCCCTCATCCGCGAACAGGCTATGGCCGCTTTAGCAGAAGCAAGTGTGGCCATTTTTGTAGTGGATGGACAAACTGGTATAACTGGAGGGGATGAAGAAATTGCCCAATGGCTCCGTCAACAACCTGTTCCGATTATTTTGGCGGTTAATAAGTGTGAATCTATCACGGAAGGATTGACCCAAGCTGCGATGTTTTGGGAATTAGGTTTAGGAGAACCTTATCCTATTTCTGGTATTCATGGCAATGGTACTGGGGAATTATTGGATGATTTAATTACCTATTTGCCAGCGATAGAAGAACTTCCTGAAACGAATGAAATTAGAGTAGCAATTGTTGGGCGTCCGAATGTAGGTAAATCAAGTTTATTAAACGCATTTCTGGGAGAAAAACGAGCAATTGTTAGTCCTATTTCTGGTACGACAAGAGATGTTATTGATACATTAGTAAAACGTAATGGAAAAACATATCGTTTGATAGATACTGCCGGAATTAGAAAGAAGAAAAATGTGGAATATGGAGCCGAATTTTTTGGAATTAATCGAGCTTTTAAAGCTATTCGTCGGGCGGAAGTTATTCTGTTTGTAATTGATGCTTTAGATGGAGTAACAGAACAAGACCAAAAATTAGCAAATAGGATTATTGAAGATGGTAGAGCTTGTGTTCTGGTGGTGAATAAATGGGATGCTGTGGAAAAGGATAATTATACAATTTATTCTTATGAACAAGAAATCAGATCGAGACTATATTTTATGGAATGGGCGGAGATGATTTTTGTTAGTGCATTAACTGGAAAACGAGTCGAAAAAATTATAGAATTGGTCGATAATGCAGCTAATGAATATCAACGTCGGGTGACAACTTCAGTAATTAATGAAGTGTTAGAGGAAGCTGTTAGTTGGAATTCTCCTCCGACTAATCGTCAAGGTCGTCAAGGCAAGATTTATTATGGAACTCAAGTAACAAGTAAGCCTCCAACAATTGCCTTATTTGTAAATGATGCTAAACGCTTTCCTGATAATTATCGACGTTATATTCAAAGTCAATTTCGTCAACATTTAGGATTTAAAGGTACACCAATAAGATTACTTTGGCGAGGGAAAAAAGTTAGAGAAATGGAACAGAATACTGTTAATAGAGCAACTCGCGTTTAACTCAGTTATCAGTTATCAGCTTTTTCAGTAATCAGCTTTTTTAGTTTTTTCAGTTTGTTTGATGATGGAAAATAAGATTTTAGCAATCTCATCTGCATCCTGATGGATACTTTCAAATGGCAAATTGATAAGCTTTTTGATAAACAATACTGTTATTTATATCCATAAACTTCTAAAAAAGCTAAAAACTGATAACCTAAGATATGATAACTGATAACTGTTCACTAGAAAGAAGGTTTATTTATAAGCTATAGACCTTTTTGCCCTAAAGTCAGCTTGAGATATTCCTCCATTTGCTTCTGCTATGTTTACTCCAATAGATGTTCTAGTTATTGAGAGTTGTTTAGATAGTACATATTCTTTTCACCTAGAAAATGTAGGAAAAACTATTTATCAAGTCAAACATGAATTACTTTCAGATTAAAAGCAACAGAAGTATATAATTCAGAGAAGGGAGTTTTATTACCATATTTTAATTTAGGGCGGACTCCTGAAGAGCAATTAGAGAAAAATAAACCTGCCATGGCTTCGGGAAAAGCCAGAATGGAAGAAATTAAAAGAAAGTACAACGGGAAAGATTTATCATTATGATTGTAATTTTAGATTCAGGAGTGCTAGCTTTACTAGCTAGTCCTATTTTTAAAAGATTCTAACCAGTTTAAGTCAGCAACTTTTGCTTCGATTCTGCTTTTTTCATGTTTAAATACCCATTTTGATTTACCAAGTAAATCAAGTTCTTTGACTATTAAAATTATTTCACGATCATCTTTGAACAATAAATTTTCCTGAGATTCTTCAGAAAGGGAAAATTTAGGATTAATAGAAAAACTTGTGTTTTGAGTTAAGTAATATAATTGATATGCTTTTTGAAGTTCAGAATTTGGTTTTGGCAACTTATCTGTAATTAATAATAACTCTTTTTCGCTTGGTGATGTATAAATACCCAAAGGATTACTTTTAGTTTCTGGTGCTGATTCTTTTAGTATTTATTGTAACTTTAATATTTCAGAACTATCATTTATTGTATCTCTATCACCAATAAACTTAATAATATCAAGCTTGGCTTTTGTCAGATATGAACAAATAGATTTAATATTTATTTTTTGGTTAGCATCAACAGGATTTCAAATGTTTTTGAACCAAACAATAAATGAACCTTGCTCTATATTTTCTAATACTAAATTAGACTCAATTTCAACATCAAGATATTTAATTAAAGTATTATCTGTTACTTTGGAAAATTCTATGAGTTCCAACATAGCACGAAATACTCTTCCAGGGTCTTCTGTATCTTCTGCAAAATCAATTTTATAACCAAAATCTGCCATTATTTATATTAAATATTTCTACTTAAAAACTTCTAGAAAATTCTACTTATATTACTACAAAACTTTACGAAAAAAAAGGTGGAGTATACCCACCTCAAAAACTATAACCTACTTCAACCCATTAACCAACTTCTTCTTCCCACTCTCCAACGCTTCCTTCAACTTACTTAGGAGCGATCGCCCTTACTTTTTCATATATCAAATGTTAATAATTATAATTAAAATACAACTAATTTATTTAAGTATTGATACTAACATCACATCCAATGCTGATAGAATAGCTGCAAAACCAAGACAGAAAACAGCGCGATTTAACATCTTAGCTGTATCATTTCTAAGTTTATCTAACTCTATAATTGACTCATTCCAAACTTCAATTAACGAACGCCGATAATTCTCTTCAGGAATACTAAGACATTTCTCAATCAATCTTTGAGGCAGAATATTTGTTCCTCCTTTTTTCGGTTTAAATCCCCATAATCCAAAAAGCAAAGAAATAATTAAACTACAAAGAGTTAGTATTTTTAGAATTAAGCACATATTACACTTTAAACAAATGTCTGTGTCTGGCAGATTTAGAATTAGGGAATCATCAGGTAAATCTGATGAAAAACGAATCATAACAGCGTCAAAACCAATGACTGTTCCTAATTTAGTATTTAAAGTATTTTTACTAGAATCTAAATCTTTTAAAACCTGCTGTGCATATTCGTAAATTAGTTGTATATTAGAGTTGTCCTTTTCCATTAATTTAATTATGTCTAATAATTCACAACAAAGTGAAAACTCAAATCAGAAAGCGTCTCATACTTCTCAGGAATCAAAACCACCTAAACAACCTGAACAAAATGAACCAACTGTAAAGTTTGAACCTGAAGACAGAATACATATATGGAATAATAGTGAAGATATTTAAAATCATGTAGATTGAAACTGCTAAATCAATAATTTTTAGGTGGGCTAGTGATAATTAATGTAGGTTGGGTTAAGCGACAGCGAACCCAACAAAAACGTTCATATACTGCGTTATGTTGGGTTTCGTTCCTCAACCCAACCTACAAGTAGGGAGCAAAAATTTACTTCAACCCATCAACTAACTTCTCCCTCGCACTCTCCAACGCTTCCTTCAACTTACTCGGATCGCGACCCCCTGCTTGCGCTAAGTTCGGACGGCCTCCACCACCCCCTCCACACATTTTCGCTATCCCGCCAATAAATTTCCCTGCTTGCAAACCTTTACTATTCACAGATTTACTAAAAGCAGCAACTAAACTAACTTTACCCTCAGCACCAGCACCCAATACCACAGCACTCTCACCCAACTTTTGCTGCAACCTCTCCGCTGCTGTCTTCAACGCCTCCGCATCAACACCAGGCATTTCCGCTACCAATATCTGAAACTCACCCACAGTCTCAGCATTCCCCAATAACTGGTCTGACTTAGCAACCGCTAACTCCCCTTTCAACGCTTCCAACTGTTTTTGCGACTCCTTCAACTCCTGCTGCAAGTTACTCACCCGCTCCGATAACTCTTCCGGTTTTGCCTTAAAGCGATCGCTCAATTCTTTCACCACAACATCCCGGACGTTCAAATAATCTAATATTGCTAAACCTGCCACCGCTTCAATACGACGCACCCCAGAAGAAATGCCAGCTTCAGAAATAATTTTAAACGCTCCTATTTCTGCCGTATTATTCACATGAGTTCCTCCACATAATTCCATCGACACTCCCGGATAGTCAACCACCCGCACCACATCGGCATATTTTTCTCCAAACATGGCAACCGCTCCTTTTTCTTTTGCTACTGCCAATGGCATTTCCGCAACCGTCGCTGGATGTGCTTCCGCTATCCAACTATTTACCTGTGCTTCCACTTCCTCAACTTCCTCCGGTTTCAACCCCCGCGGAGAATTAAAATCAAACCGCAAACGGTCAAAAGATACCATCGAACCCGCTTGAGAAATTGAGGAATCTACCAAAGAACGCAACGCTGCTTGTAATAAATGAGTTGCCGTATGGTTTGCCTGCGCTCGACGACGACAAACACCATCTATTTCCGCATTCACTGTCATTCCTAATTTTAACCTGCCTTTTTCCACAGTACCGAAATGCACAAAAATATTATTCTGTTTCTGTACATCCTCTATCCGCACCACCACATTATCCCCAGTCAGAAAACCGCGATCGCCTATTTGCCCTCCAGACTCAGCATAAAATGGCGTTTTGTCAAGAACAATTTGTACTTGACTACCCGTTTCCGCATCCTCAACCTGTTGCCCATCAACTATTAACGCCATCACTTGGGCAGGGGAAGTCAAATCTGTATATCCTAAAAATTCCGTTTTGTCAACATCTAATTTGACTCCACCCTCGGCAGTCAAATCAATAGTTTGATGTGCTAACTGAGCGATAACTTTCGCTTCTCGCATTTCTGAATCAAACCCTTTCTCATCAACAGTTAAACCATTTTCTTCAGCTATTTCCTGAGTTAACTCTAATGGAAAACCATAAGTATCGTACAACTTGAAAGCATCCGAGCCAGAAATTTGTTTACTTTTCTGAGTTTCTGGTTTTGCCATAACTTCTGCCAACAGTTTCTCACCCCGCTCCAACGTTTTCAAGAAACGCGACTCTTCCCGTTGTAACTCAGCTTTAATAACAGTTTCCCGTTCCCGAAGATTTGGATAAATATCTTCAGATAGAGCGATCGCTGTCTCGGCAACCTTGGATGTAAATTCTCCAGAAATACCAATTAAACGGCCATGACGCACAACTCGGCGAATTAAACGTCGCAAAATATAACCCCTGCCAACATTAGATGCAGTCACACCATCAGCAATTAAATGACTCACTGCTCGCACATGATCCCCAATAACTTTCAGAGAAACTTTAGTTTTGTCATCACTTTTTGCATAGTCGATACCAGGAATATCAGCAGCAGTTTTAATGATAGGTAAAATGAGGTCAGTTTCATAATTATTCGGCACTTTTTGTAATATTTGCGCCATTCTTTCCAACCCCATTCCCGTATCAATATTTCTGTTTTCCAGTGGAGTCAAATTTCCATCCGCATCCCGGTTATATTGCATAAACACCAGATTATAAAATTCGATAAACCTGCTGTCATCTTCCAAGTCGATGTTTTCATCCCCTAATTCTGGATGAAAATCATAATAAATTTCCGAACACGGACCGCACGGACCCGTCGGACCAGACGCCCAAAAATTATCCTCCTCATTCATCCGTTGAATGCGATGTGCGGGAATCCCAATTTGGTCGCGCCAAAGAGCAAACGCTTCATCATCTTCTCGGAAGACACTGACAACTAAACGTTCTGGTGGTAAACCGAAAACCTTTGTGGAAAGTTCCCAAGCGAAGGCGATCGCCTCCGGTTTAAAATAGTCACCAAAACTGAAATTACCCAACATCTCAAAAAAAGTGTGATGTCTAGCAGTGCGACCAACATTTTCGATGTCATTGGTACGGATACATTTTTGGGATGTGGTAGCGCGGGGATATTTCCGGGGTTCTTGTCCGAGAAATATGGGTTTAAAAGGTAACATTCCCGCAATAGTTAATAATACTGTAGGGTCTTCTGGAACCAAAGATGCGCTAGGCAAAATAGGGTGTTCCCTTTGTGCGTAAAAGTCGAGAAACTTTTGACGAATTTCGTTACCAGTGAGTTTTTGGGCAGACATAATCAATTATAATGTTAGGTTGTCTAGTTTTACAGGACTTACGGAGGTAAAACCAGAAACCCGGTTTCTCCTAGATATTTATTGTCAAACACAATGATTTATCCTAGAAACCGGGTTTCTTTTTGTAAGTCTTATTTTAGTTTACACTTTATTGAGGCAAAATTTTACCTGTTGAAATTTTATAACTTCAGGACTCAAACCATGCAAACCCAGAAACCTGGTTTTTGGGAGAAACCGGGTTCCTCCCGTGTAAGTCGTAAACTTGTAACATTCTTTTTTCAAATTGGTATTATGCTACAGTAATTAAATGCAACTTTTGTTAACTTATTAATAATTATAGCCACACTTCTGAGATCCTCCACCCTCTGATTTTTTCAGTAAACCCTAAAGACTTGCTAGATACTAACATCACTACTTACAATAGCCCTACTACTAACAGTGCTTTCTTGAAACAAAGCATTAATTTTCTCAGCAGTTACTCTTTGAAGCTTAATTTTCTCTAACTCATTCTCAATCTTTTTAACATTTTGTGAATTTTCCTGTTTGGCAACTTCAACCACATCAAGAAGAGCCTGCTTCACTTCTGGGTCTTGATTAGCAGGTACCTCCAACTCTTGTATTAACTGATAAAAATCAATAGAAAAAGCTTCTGTTTCAGCAGATTTTAAACTAGGCAAAATTCCCGCAGGCTTTTGTTGTATTAGTTGCCAAAACTTATTCACCTGTTTCACGCTCTTTTCCCCTAAAGCTTTCCCTATTTTTTCCACATATTTAGTTACAAAAGGAACCGCAATGAGTCGTACTGCTAAGTCATCTCCTATAGTAGCTTTATAATTACTTTCCAACAAATTTTACACACTCAAAAGTTTAGGTAAAGGTTCAGCCACTTCAGCATCCATTAACTCCTTATATTTCTCAAAAACTAAGACTGCTTCTTCATCTTTTCCTGTCAGTTTTTCATAATAATTAGCCACAGAAAACCAGTGTTCAAATGCCAGAATAAATAAACCATTCTCACCTAATTCCATCCGCCAATATTTAGAAGGACGAGAATCTATTACTTGAAATAAAGGTGCAGGATTTTTGATAGGAAAATAAGTAAAACGTTCATCACAAATATAATACCAAATATTTTTTTGCCAGGTGTAAAGTGCATAGACAACATATTCTTTACCAACTATCAAATTAAATTCAGTTTCTTTAGTACGATATAGAGATGAATCCAGATAATTTTCAGGTAGAAATTCTCCAGTATTAGCAATACAACAAACTTTCATAATCTATTTATCTCTCTAATTTTTCCGCGCTGTTCTGGGATAGGTACGTTTAATTTTGTATTCCACGTTTTGCCCAGTTTTATTATTTCTATACCAATGTATTTCAACAATTGCTCCATCAATTATTGCTGTCTTTCTCGACGAGCTTCTATTAACTTATTAGCTACATCGCGAGCTATTTCCAAAGTTTCAGTCAAACTTTCTCCCTGAGCAACTAAACCAGGTAAAGCATCGCTAGTTGCTAAATAAACTCCTTCAGGTAACTTTTCAATCTCTAGTTGTAACAGTTTTTCCATAATATTTTTATATTGGAGAAAGTCTAAAGTTTTCCTAATTTTTATTATGGCTATTATAGCAGTTTTCACAATCAATGAACCACAAAAAATGATAACCCAGTAAAGGTGCGTGACGGCAAAGTTTTTTTAGGTTTCCCGAAAATAGGATGCCGTCACACACCCTACTATTTTTATTCCCCCGCTTCCTCCAAAAATACGTCCTCATAAAGCATCTCAATGGGAAAGCTCAAATCTACAGAAGTTAAATTTACTTCGTCACCTTCCCCATAATTACAAAGTTCCCAAAAACCATTTTTGTTAAGTCGGAAACATTCTATTGTCATCTCTTGCGCATCAATTAAAACGTATTCTTTTAAAGTAGAAATGTTGCGATAATTTTTAAATTTTTTACCCCTGTTAAAAGCTTCCGTACCTGGAGATAAAACCTCCACGACTAAACAAGGATGATAAATAACTTTAGTGGCACGTCGGTCTCTTTGATCGCAAGTTACCATGACATCAGGATAATAAAAGAGTCCGTTTTCGGATACTCCCAGTTTAGCATCTGCCATTAATACTTTACGCTTTTTACCTCGCAGATGATTTTTTAAAGCCACTGCCAAATTAACACTAATATCATTATGAGGAATACTTTTCCCAGTCATGGAAAAACTTGACCGTTCATATATTCATATTTAATCGGTTGTTTTTCCTCCCAGTCAAAGTATTCTTGGGGAGTCATTGGAGCTGGTTTGGGAATTGCTACCATTGTTTTTCTCCTGATAATTGAGGTTTTGATTTCATTTTAACATATTGGGAAACACAGTTCTATCAGTATCGTTTTTTGATAATATAGATTAAGCGTCGCTTATGCTAAAATAAGTGAATACAATTTTTTTATAAAAAAAATTATGGACAAATATCGAGAACTTATAGTATCAAACCCTAAAATAATGATGGGCAAACCAACCATCGTCGGAACTCGTATTACGGTAGAATTTATTCTAGAAAGTCTGGCAGCAGGAGAGACTCCTGAAGAACTGTTGGAGGAGCATCCCCGATTGAAGCAGGAGGACATTCAAGCTGCTTTGGCCTTTGCTGCTCAAGCATTAAAAGCTGATGTCATTTATCCTATTGTGGAGACTGTTTCATGAATTTATTGGCAGAGGAAAATATTAAGCAGGTAATAGTAGATCGCTTGCGAAAAGAGGGTCATATAGTTTGGTACGTTGTGGAAATGGAAGCAGGTCAGGACTTACGCAAAGGTAATATATAGTGTATCGGTGCGTTACGCTACCGCTAACACACCCTACCAATAGCGTTAACCCGTAAGTCCTACAGGTATTTCTGATGATGTAGTGCTAGATTTAGCTAACAGAAAAAGTGCGTTGTTGTTAACAGCAGATAAGGATTTTGGAGAGTGCGTCTTTCGTTTAAGTCGCGTTGCATCCGGTGTGATTTTGGTAAAATTGGCTGGAATACCTAATTTTAGTAAAGCTACTATTATTTCTGAGACGATAGCTAAATATTCTGATGAGTTACCTGATGCTTTTACTGTTATTACGCCAACTACAGTTCGCATTCGTTCGATAGGAACTTAAAAGTTAAGTAAGCGATCAATCTCCGTTCCGCTGCGCTATCACTCTTGTTTTCCAGGAAAAAGATAAGGCGATCAAACTCCGTTCCGCTGCGCGATCGCTTATTTTTCAAAACAGTTGACAATCTGGGAAAAAAAAAGTACACTATAAAAGCTGTTTTATTTATTTTTTTGGCAGTTTTAACTAATGTCGAGACGGGATAATTTGCATTTGCCACTGCGTCGTACTTTAGAAAAAGACGGCTGGACTATTACCGACGATCCCCTAATTTTAGTTTTAGGAGAAACGGCATTAAAAGCAGATTTAGGAGCAGAAAAATTTTTTGCAGCAGAAAAGGAAGGACAGAAAATTGCTGTGGAAATCAAAGACTTTGATTCCCCTTCACCTATTAGCGAATAGGAAAAAACAATTGAGCAACTTCTGCTGTATCAATTAGCTCTGGAGATTCAAGAACCAGAAAGAAAAATATTTCTAGCTATTAGTCAAGCCAAATACCTTGAACATTTCCAAAAACAAATTTTTCAGCTAGCTGTCCAGCGTAGTAGAATTAATTTATTAGTTTACGAACCAGAACAGGAGGTTATTGTTCGATGGATTCCTTACTAAATTATTCAGATATCCTCAAAAAAACTGTGCAAGAAGCAACTCGCGATCAACCAGGTGTACAGCAGATCAGGCTATATCCTGTCTGCGATTTGGATTCTGGTCACTTCCTGATACTGGGAACAGGTTTAGATAAGCAAGGATGGAAAGATTTCATTCTTTTTCATGCTCGCGTAGTCGATCGCCAAGTCATTATTGAAATGGATAACTTTGAGGAAGGGTTAACTTCTTTACTTATTGACGCTGGTATCCGAAAGGAGGATATCATCACTGGTTTTAATTATCACAGAAATATGACTATGTCTAGAGATCGATCGGGTATTTGAGGAGAGGTGGCGATCATAAAAAGCGAAGATATTGGGTTGAGGCGATCGCTTATTTCTTAAAACTGTTGACAATCTCGGGTGGAAGAAGTAAAATAGAATAATTGTTCTTTTAAAAAAATCGTTAGGTGAAATATTATGTCAGTAACGACAAATACTTAGAAAACGAGTATATTTCGGAACCAGAGCAAAAACAACTTTTAGAAAAGGCTGCTGCTTCGAGATATTTGACTGTCAGTGAGTATTTGCTACAACTGGCTTTGGATATTGCGACTGGGTAAATACAGGGAGCAGTATTAAGCAGGCAATAGTAGATGCCTTGTGAGTAGATAAATTTTTTTTGATATTTAAGCAAAAGTAAGAGGTACAAAGGTAGATATGAACGTTCGTGAAGAAACGATTTCTAAGATTAATCAACTCCCTGAAGAGCTGGTGGGTGAGGTCAATAATTTTGTCAGTTTCTTATTGATGAAACACGATCGGGAAAACTGGCAATTATGGGATCTATTTAGTGAAGGTAAAAATTTAGCAGAATCGGATTTTTCTGATTATTTATCTAATTTGGAAGAATATGAGGAGCGTTTAGCTCGTCGAGAAATTCAATGGTAAATTTTATCCGTGGGGATATGGTCCTATGCGATCTTAATCCGGTAGTTGGTACTGAACAAGCGGGAATAAGACCTGTGGTAATAGTACAAATAGATCGGGCAAATGCGGTTAGTCCTCACACAATTATTGCACCGTTTACGAGTAAGATTAATCGAGCGCTTTTGCCTTCTCATGTACTTGTTCCTGCTGGTGTAGGTGGTTTGAGTTTAAATTCTGTGATTTTGTGCGAACAGCTTAGAGTAATTGACAAATCTCGAATTATGAAAAAAATTGGGTCATCTCGACGCTCTCTATCTAGAAGAATTAGCAAAAGCGTTGAGTATAATATTGGGTTTGTCCCAAAAATAGCTTAATAGCGATCGCCTAGCAGAAAATATTTATATCATTATCTATTTTCTGGCAAATAGAACTTTGGAAGAGGTGCTGATAACTGTTAGCGAAGCTCCTCCGATAGGAGGCTAACTGATAACTGAAATGAAGATGGTATTATTAATCTTGTTACTTTCGATCCTATTGAGGAGGTAATTGTTCGATGGATACTCTGAAAGCTAAATATCGTTCTGCCGTGGAAAAAGTATTGTGCGACTACGCAGAATTTCTCGGTAACGACGATAAGGTTCAAATGGAACTGGTTTTGGATGGCAATAGCGATCGCTATCTTCTAGTTGAAACTGGATGGGATGATGGCTATCGCATTTATGGCACGCTACTGCATTTGAATATTATTGATGATAAAATCTGGATTCAGCACGATGGCACGGAAGAGGGTGTAGCAAACGAACTGGTTGCTGCTGGCATCCCTAAAGATTCTATTGTTCTGGGATTCAGAACTCTACAAGAGCGTAAACTGACAGGATTTGCAGTGTGTTAATTGGAAGAGATATAGCTACCGCTAGGCTCCGTCAACGCCCAGCGGAATATGGAATGTCGTTCTATTGCTCCTACTTTCTAGCAAATAAAATGAGCGATGATTTATAGAAAATCATCTGTTCTATTTACAGGAGGCTAGAGTTGAATACTTCTACGCTAGCTAGATCATAACCAGGGGAGTTTCCATCGTTATCTAACCCAAGAATTGTAATTCCTCTTACAGGTTCAGTTAATCCAATGGTTGACAAGTCAAAAGTGCTAACTGCTTCACCTTGAATACCTCCCAAAAATTCATAGTTATTGAAGTCAGAGGTAACAAAGACATCTGCCTGAGCTTGTGTTGTAGTAGTATTTCTAATAATAATATCATCTCCCGGACTATCAATGATTGTTTGATTATCAAAACCAACGGTTACGAAGGAGTCAGTTGGCAAAGAAAGGAATTGAGTTAAGGCATCAGAATCTTTTCCTAAGACTACATCCGTGCTAACAGGAATTGGAAAATCTCCAAAATCTCCTGAAAGTATTCCCCCATAAGGTCCTGCTATTGGTCCTGCACCGCTATCGGAAAACTGAAAAACTCTATTTACGGCTGTGGTTTGGCTGACAAGGCTAGAGTTTGGTACTTCTACGCTAGCTAAATCATAACCAGGGGAACCTCCATCGTTATCTAACCCAACAATTGCAATTCCTCTTACAGGTTGAGTAAATCCAATATTTGACAGGTCAAAAGTGCTAACTGCTTCACCTTGAATACCTCCCAAAAATTCATAGTTATTGAAGTCAGAGGTAACAAAGACATCTGCCTGAGCTTGTGTTGTGGTAGTATTTCTAATAATAACATCATCTCCCAGACCATCAATGATTATTTGATTATCAAAACCAACAATTACAAAGGAGTCGGTTGGCAAAGAAAGGAAGTCAGTTACGGAATCAGAATCTCTTCCTAAGACTACATCTGTGCTGACAGGAACTGGAAAACCTCCTGAAACTATTCCCCCATAAGGTCCGTCGATTGGTCCCGCACCACTATCGAAAAAATTAAAAACTCTATTGACAGGTGTGGTTTGGTTGCTAAAGCTTTGAAGGCTAGAGTTTGGTACTTCTACATTGATGACATCGAAGCCAGGCGAGTCACCACCATTATCTAACCCAACAATTCTTACTGCTGTTACAGGTTGAGTAAATCCAATAGTTGACAAGTCGAAAGCGTTAGAACCTTCTCCAGCTCTTCCCAGAAAGGTAAAATTCTCGAAGTCAGAACTGACGAAAATATCTGCAAATTCAGTATTACTATTACGGCCTACTTCATCAATAAAAATGTCGTTTCCTG
>NZ_JAYKGW010000118.1:0-15916 GCF_035285525.1 Okeania sp.
AAGTAAGAAGTAAGAAGTAAGAAGTAAGAAGTAAGAAGTAAGAAGTAAGAAGTAAGAAGTAAGAAGTAAGAAGTAAGAAGTAAGAAGTAAGAAGTAAGAAGTAAGAAGTAAGAAGTAAACCAGTTCCTAAAAGTAATGCTATACTAAAACGAAACTTCAACTATTACAGTGGATTCCAAGCATAAGAAGTTTAGAGGTTTTTCAATCATTGAAAGTTATTCCTGGTTCGCGTTTAGAATTTCCTGATTATGTTGAGAATTAATCAACAGGTAGACAATGAACTATGTCAGAAAAGTTAAAAATTCTAAATCTACAAAATTAAAAATTGATAGGAAAGTTCTATTATGAGCCAAGCAAAGCCTATTTTTCCAGAATTAAAACCTATTTTGGAAAATGGCGATCGCCTAAGTCGCCCAGAATTTGAATTTAGGTATAACCAATTGCCTCACGTCAAGAAAGCAGAATTAGTAGAAGGAGTAGTATTCATGGTATCGCCTGTGAGAGCTAGACAGCATGGAAGACCCCATAGTTTAATTATGGGTTGGTTAATGGTTTATGAAGCCTCTAATCCAAATGTTATGGTTTTGGATAATACTACTGTTCGTTTAGATTGGAAAAATGAAGTTCAACCAGATGCTTTATTAAGATTAGAGGAGTCTGTGGGAGGGCAGTCACGCATTACTGAGGATGACTATGTTGAAGGTCCTCCAGAGTTAATTGTGGAAATTGCTGCTAGTAGTGCTGCTTATGACCTCCACGATAAATTACAGGTATATCTTCGTAATGGGGTGAAGGAGTATTTGGTTTGGGTGGTTCAGGAGAAAGAATTTCGTTGGTATATTTTTGATCAAGGGGAATATATTCAGCAACAGCCTGATGAAAGAGGTTATCTTAAGAGTCAAAATTTTTCAGGTTTGTGGTTAGATGTCAAAGCTTTGCTTGATGGTCAGATACAGAAAGTTTTGTTAGTTTTGCAGCAAGGTATTGAATCAATTAATAATTAGGGTTTGCTGATTTATCGGGAACCGTAAAATCAATCAGTAGGGGTGGGTTTCTCCAGAAGATTATGATGCTAGAAAATAAGCTAAATAAACCCACCCCGGAGCCAGAATCCAGCAATCCAGCAATCCAGGAGGAATGGGAATCAGAGAAGAAGTAGCCAGGAGAATTTTCAGAGTGATTTTTTACCCACTAGAGAATTTAATTCTGAATATCTGTACTTTACCTGGAATCTACTGTAATAATGTCTAGAGCTGCAAAAAGTTATTATTAGGACTAAAGCCATGAGGTAGGAAAAACATGGGTTTGAGATTGCTTCGGTGACCGTCGTATCGGACGAAAATATGTTGCAGTTGCGTAAGTCCTGATATTTTGGTTAAACAAGATTCTGACTCCCCAAACCTCCCACGCCTCCGACACATCCCGTACTCCCCAGTTCAACTCCCCATAGTTGGAGGTTGCGCTGGAATAGACGCAATAATAGCATCTATTACCTTAGCAATAGGCAAAATACGCATTCCTAAATCTGGCGGTTGTTGACCTTTGGGAATAATCGCCTTTTTAAAACCCAACTTAGCAGCTTCTCTTAATCTCAACTCTAACTGAGATACCGGTCGAACTTGCCCTCCTAAACCTACCTCTCCTAACAAAACTGTTCGGGGGTCAACTACGCGATCGCGAAAACTAGCCACCACAGCAATAGCTATTCCCAAGTCGGCGGCAGGTTCTTCTACATTCAAACCTCCCACAGTTGCCACATAAGTATCTAACTTTGATAAAGGAATGCCTACTCGTTTTTCCAATACTGCTAAAATTTGTTGTAATCTACTACCATCTATTCCAGTAGTAGAGCGTCGAGGGGAACCATGACTTGCGGGACTGACTAAAGCTTGAATTTCTACAACTATGGGGCGAGTTCCCTCCATCGAAACAACTGTGGAAGTTCCTGAAGAATATTCATCTCTACTACCGAGAAATAATTCTGATGGATTTAATATTTCTTTTAAACCATTAGCCACCATTTCAAATACTCCAATTTCGTGAGTAGCACCAAAGCGATTTTTCATAGAGCGCAACAAACGGTGAGAGGCAAAGCGATCGCCTTCAAAATATAATACTGTATCTACTAAATGTTCTAAAACACGGGGACCTGCTAAAGCACCATCTTTAGTTACATGACCGACTATTAATAATGTAATATTTTCTCGTTTTGCTACCTGCATTAAAGCGGAAGTACATTCGCGAACTTGAGCAACCGAACCTGGAGCGGAAGTTAAGGAAGCAAAATAAATAGTTTGAATACTGTCAATTACTGCTAAATAAGGTTTAAGAGATTCTAACTCTCTCAAAATTACTTCTAAGTCTGTTTCTGGTAATAAAAATAAATTTTCCTCAGAATTTGTAACAGAATCTTTTGTAGATTCAGAATTGTTATTATTTTCTTTATTTCCATTTCCAGATAAATCTTGAAAATCTCTAATAGAGTCTTTTATAGATTTAGAATTACCATGATTTTCTCGATTTTCATGTTCAGATAAATTCTCATTTATGTCAACATTTGAAACATCATCTTTACCTGCTTTTTCTTCTTCGTTGAAGTTAACAATTAAACGTTGCGAACGTAACTTTACCTGTTGTCCAGACTCTTCCGCCGAGACATACAAAACCCGACATCTAGCAGATAATTGATTAGCCACTTGTAACAAAAGAGTAGACTTGCCAATACCAGGTTCTCCACCAATCAAAACCAAAGAACCAGGAACAATACCGCCACCAAGCACCCTGTCTAACTCTTCAAACCCAGAAGACATTCTAGATAATGTTTGGTCAGCCACCTGAGATAATAAAAAAGATGCCCTTGGTTGACCAGAAATATCATCTCCCTCTGATGCTTCAGAACCAATACCAATATCAGTCAATCCCAGTCTTTGTAAAGTACTTACAGTTGATTGTTCTATTTCCTCCGTTAGAGAATTCCAAGTATTGCACCCAGGACATTTGCCCAGAAATTGAGGGGAATCATACCCACATTCTTTACAAACATACTTTATTTTCTGTTTTGGCATTTCTTAAAATAAGTTAATATTTAGCAGTATAGCGCTACGCGCTAGGGAATAGGAAATAGGAAATAGGAAATAGGAAATAGGAAATAGGATACTATTAGAACTGATTTGTAAACTTCGCCAGAAGTCTTATATAATCTCGCTTTTATCAATTAGATATTTACTTGCTAAAACTTCTGCACCCTAAGTATAACAAGTAATCTAGCGCTTTAATATTTACTTGATAAATCAGCTTTTAAAGGGTTTTTCGTATAGAGAAATGCTCTGCAAACAGAATTTAGAAATGTTCTAACCTTTGCTATGACTATAAAAAATCCTAAAGTTTAACTAAACTTGTAGTTAATAATGGTAATTTATGTGGTCTTGTTTGATGATAGAGTTAAAAAAATTAATATAAATATACAGCTTAGTTAAGGAGATTAGGGAAAATTGGAAAATCATAAAGAAAAAATATTAGTTGTTGATGATGAGGCAAGTATCCGTCGTATTTTAGAAACTCGATTGTCAATGATTGGCTATGATGTGGTTACGGCTGCTGATGGGGAAGAAGCTTTAGTAACTTTTCACGATACAGACCCAGATTTGGTGGTATTGGATGTGATGATGCCTAAACTAGATGGTTATGGTGTTTGTCAAGAATTACGAAAAGAGTCTGATATTCCCATAATTATGTTAACTGCTTTGGGGGATGTTGCTGATAGAATTACAGGTTTGGAGTTAGGTGCTGATGATTATGTGGTTAAACCTTTTTCTCCAAAAGAATTAGAAGCAAGGATTAGGTCTGTATTACGTCGAGTTGGTAAAGATGGAGCTAATGGTATTCCTAGTTCTGGTGTTATTCAAGTTAATGCTATTAGAATTGATACTAATAAACGTCAGGTTTACAAAGGTGATGAAAGAATTAGACTAACTGGTATGGAGTTTAGTTTGTTGGAGTTATTGGTAAGTCGTTCTGGAGAGCCTTTTTCTCGTTCGGAAATTTTGCAGGAAGTATGGGGTTATACTCCAGAGCGTCATGTGGATACCCGAGTTGTGGATGTTCATATTTCTCGACTTAGGGCTAAGTTGGAGGAAGATCCTAGTAATCCAGAATTGATTTTAACGGCGCGAGGTACTGGTTATTTATTCCAACGTATTACTGAACCTGATGAATTTAATGGATAATGGATAATGGATAATTAATAATTTATAATTTATAGTTTCTAGTTTATATAAAATGGATAATTAATAATTTAGAAGAGGTACTAATAATTGATAACTGAAAAAGGGCAGATTTCCCTAGTTCCGTAGGGGCGGGTCTTGTCAGTAAGCTAACGAGCTTTGAGGTTAAGCTAGTTAGACCGGCCTCCCTGAGGATTAAGTCAGCGTCATAGGGTTTGGAGACCAAACCCCTACCATAACTAATAACTGTAAAAAATGATCACTGACTAGATCGGCCCCCCTGAGGATTAAGTCAGCTTCAGAGGGTTTGGAGACCAAACCCCTACCATAACTGAAAAAGGGCAAATTTACCTATTTCTGTAGGGGCGGGTCTGATAGGTAAGATAGGGAGCTTTCAGGTTAAGCTAGCTAGACCCACTCCCCTGAGGGTTAAGTCGCCGTCAGAGGGTTTGGAGGCCAAACCCCTACCATAACTGATAACTGTAAAAATGACTCAATCAGACCAAAATCAAGTTTTACGAATGCTCCCGATAATAGCAGGAGGATTAGGTGGAACTTTACTAATGATTAATAGATTTTTTACCCCTAATCTTTTAGCTTCTCAAGCTCGTTCTGATGTAGTGGGAGTAATTTTAAGTGCTTTTTTAATTTTGACTGGTTTACTTTGGCAACAAATACAACCAAGCTCTCCTGATAGTGTGAAATTAATTGGTGAATCAAGATTTGAATTATTGCCAGAATTATCGGAGATAGTTAAAACTGAACTTGCTTGGGCTTCTAGTTTGCTATTAACTAATACAATTACTAAAACTATTATTATCTGGTACGAAGGGAAAGTTTTATTAAGAAGAGGAATTTTACCATCAGAATCACAAGTACAACCAGGAGCTATTTTAAAGCGAGTTTTGGAGAAACAAAAACCTATTTATTTAGTAGATTTAAAAGTTTATCCAGGTAGGATTGAGTTTAATTATTTGCCAGAAAATACTCAAGGTGTAATTTGTCAACCTCTGGGTAATAATGGTGTGATGATTTTGGGGGCAAATGCTCCTCGGAGTTACACGAAACAAGATGAAAATTGGATTGCAGGAATAGCAGATAAATTAACAAATACTTTAATAATTAATAATTTCAATAAATCAGATTTCCGCAATTAGTTTAATAACTATATCTGGCTGATTAAATTTCCCAGCTAAATTAATTTCTGTTCTTTGCCTATACAAACAGTTTCATAAAATTATTGGATAGAATTGGTATATTCTAATTCTTTTTGAATTTTAATATGGTAATTATTTATTTGGTTCTTTTAATAATTATGTTGGTCGGTGTAGCTGGTGCTGTAATTCCAGGTTTACCCGGTTCTAGTTTAATTTTAACAGCAATTCTAATCTGGGGTTTTATTCATGGTTTTAGTGGCATGGGTTTTGCTTTGGGAGTAGCTATTATAGTTTTGTTTTTGAGTATTTTAATAGACTTTCTAGCTACTTATTGGGGAGCAAAACAGTCAGGTGCTAGTCAATGGGGACAAATAGGTTGTTTAGTAGGTTTTTTGTTGGGATTTTTTGGTCTCTTGCCAGCCTTACCTTTTGGCGGACCTTTAGTAGGGATGTTAATCGGACCTTTTTTAGGAGCAATTGTAGGAGAATTGTTATATAGAAAAGATTTGAAATTTGCTCGGAGGTTTAAGGTGTCTTTGAAGGCTGGAATAGGTATTGTGGTTGGTACTATTGTGGGAAATATAATTCAGGGAATTTTGGCGATCGCTACTGTAATAGTTTTTGTAGTGACGACTTGGCCTCCAAATGGATAATTAATAATTAATAATTAATAATTAATAATTAATAATTGATAACTAGACAGTGCAAAGTTCTAAGAATAACTATTGCTAGCTAAAGCTTTCAGCTATCTAAAATTTAGAAACTTTCTATTGATAATTGTAAGTGCTGAAAGAGACTTTCAGCAATATTTTCACCCTGGAAAGCAAATAATTTTTTAGGATAACTTTGTACTCTCCAGTTGATAATTTAAAGAAATAAAACTAATGAATATATCTAAGTCATTGCGAGGGTTCATTTCAGTTATCAGTTATCAGTTATCACTTAACCTCCGGTTTTAGTCGGGGGGCTTGAAATACTGATTTATCGGGAACCGTGTTAAGTATTTTTTCATCCCCGAACAAGGGGAGGCTTTATACCTAATTTTTTGGTAGCACCGTGGAAGGAAGCAATCTCAGAGTCACACGAAGATTGTTTCCGCTTCGTCGATAGGAACAATGGTTGAAATTACTCACTATTAAGCATAATAATTTGCACAGTTGTTTTTCTTCTTTTCTATTCCCTGTTCCCTGTTCCTTGTTCCCTCAAGTGAGAATTAAAAAGAGTATATTTGACCAGTGGAAGAAATATAAATTGATTTATGGTTGATTGTTCCTGGGCTTGATTTAACTCTCACAGTAACTACGTTATTATATGCACTATATTCATAGGAAAGTGGAGTTTCACCATATATATTTACTGTTCCATAACCATTAGTTATGCTTGATAAATCAACTCTAACTTTTGTATTTTCTCCTGCTGGTAAAAATTTTTCTACTTCAGGAACTAAGTTATAAGTAAGAGTTTTTCCGCTTTGATTTAAAATGTTAAGTATAATTGGCTTTTTGGGATTTGCTGCTTGAGCTTTTGGTTGCCAATATCCAGGTTCATAAGTAGAAGCATTTTCAGATAAAACAATTCTAGGATAGATTGTGAAAATTGAAGTTATTAATACTGTGGTAATCAAAGCAGTTTTTTTCATTTTTTTCCTTTTCCTCTTTCAAAAAGAGTAATTTTTAAGAAGGCCTTGGGAAGCAGTAATTTTACTGATAACTGATAACTTATCGCTGAAAAAGCACCTGGCAATGGCAAAAAAAATAGCGAGTTTGTCTCTCTTTCTTTAGAAACCCGGTTTCTTTTAGAAACGGGGTTTCTGGGTCTCTGAGAAACGGGGTTTCTGGGTCTTTTAGAAACGGGGTTTCTGGGTCTCAGGTATATTATAAGAAACTCTGCACTTCTACTGTTCCCTGTTCCCTGTTCCCTGTTCCCTTATTCTTAAACACTCGCATAAACTTTTTTATAGTAAGCTTGATACTCTTCAGATAATAATGGTTCCCACCAATTTCGATTATACAAAAACCATTCTACTGTTCGACGTAAACCTTCTTCAACAGTTACTGAAGGTTCCCAACCTAATTCAGTTTTAATTTTTGTCGCATCAATAGCGTAACGTCTATCGTGTCCTGGTCTATCCTTGACAAAAGTAATTAATTTTTCACAAGGTTTTACTGGTAAATCATTTGCTAATTCATCCATAATTTGACACAACATTCTCACTAAATCAATATTTTTTACTTCATTATTTCCACCAACATTATAAGTCTCTCCTGGTTTACCTTTATGAATTACTGTATCTAATGCCCGACAATGATCTATTACATATAACCAGTCTCGAATATTCTGCCCATCTCCATAAACTGGTAATTGTTTTCCTAATAACATATTGATGCACATTAAAGGTATTAATTTCTCAGGAAAATGATAAGGTCCGTAATTATTAGAACAATTTGTAATGACTGTCGGCACACCATAAGTATGATAGTAAGCTCTGGCAAAATGGTCACTTCCTGCTTTTGATGCAGAATAAGGACTATTGGGAGCATAAGGTGTCGTTTCTGTAAAGGCAGGCTCTTCAGAATTTAAGCTACCATAAACTTCATCGGTTGATACATGGAGAAATATACACTTACGGTCTGGATTTTGGGCAAGAGTCCGATAATGATTTCTGAATGCTTCTAATAGGGTAAAAGTACCTACAACATTGGTTTGAAGAAAAGCTCCTGGTCCTAATATTGATCTATCTACATGAGATTCGGCGGCAAAGTGGGCTACTGTATCTATATCCTCTTCCTGAAGGATGCTATCTACTAGAGAGCGATCGCAAATATCTCCTTGGACAAAACGAAAATTTTGCCTGTCTTCTAAATCGGCTAAAGTTTTCTGGTTACCAGCATAAGTTAGAGCGTCTAGTACAACTACTCGGTGGTTAGGGTAGGTCTTACACCAATAATGGGTAAAATTAGAGCCAATAAACCCAGCACCCCCAGTTATCAACAATTTAGTTTCCATAATTTTTATCCCATAAATTAAGTAATATTATTGTCAGCATTTCCTGCGGAATGCTGCGCAAACAAAAAAGCTTTCCCTGGATTATTATGCGCCAAAAAATACATAAAAGTAATAACTTGCTAAATTTAGCTGATCATCTTTTTCCTATCGGACTTTTAATTCTCTTTGAAGACTAATTTCTCTGAGGGTAAACTCATCTTAACAATCATTGACAAATGGTATCTTTTATTATCCTGTTCCCCTGAAAGGTTTTTAGGTTAATTTAGTAACAAAAATACATTCTGATTGTTAAGTAAGAAAACTGATAATATGAAAATTCTCTGATATTTCTAATTCCTTGAAAATCTTTGACTGCAAGGTAGGTTATAAAAATATTTATTTGTCAATAATATTTTAGATGAACTTGCCCTGTAATTCCTCTTTTAGCTGATGGCTAAATGCTTACAAATTATCAAATTTAACCAATATTTCCTGTGAGGAAAAAATAATGAGTCAGAAAGAAATATTAACACGAGCAAAACAAGGCGACCCCACAGCCATTAATTTTTTAATTAATCAAGCATTAAATAGTATAGGAATTAAAGCTAAGACTAAGATTCAAAATAATAATCTGCATATTTTACTGGAAGCTGCTGAACTGCCAGATCGAGAAATTTGTATTAAGGTTATTCATCGGGGAATGAAGGAATTAAAAGTACCATCAATTGATTTTGTTGATATTTATGGGCGAAGATTAGGTGATAAAATTCCTGAGTGGACAGAAGTAATTGAATTATCTCAACAAACAACTTATCATTCAGAGGAAGTAGGAGAAATTTCGAGGGAAAAAGAAAATACAAATTATTCCCAAGAATCTTCTACAATGATTGTAAATGACTTATCTAAAAAAGCAACTTTATCTAATCCAGAAATAATTCAGAAAAAATCAAAAAAGGAAGTAGATGGTTCTGTTATTTCTCTGAATAAATCTGCTAGAAAAAAAAGTAAATTCGCCACAACAAAAAAATTATTTTCTCCAGAGCAGATTTATCGACGATTTTCATATAAACAATACAAATTTATTGGGTTATTAGGAACTGCAATTACTATAGTATTAGTTCCTATTTACGCTTTGGTTGTTAATTCTCAACCTAGGAAGTTAAACAATATTTTTTCAAATACTTCTCAACTACCAAAAATAAGTCAGCCAAATACTTCAGTAGCGGAAGTTAGTCAGTCAGTTACAGCAACTATACCTACTCCCAAAACTATACAAAATTCCCAAATTAAACCAACTGATTTTTCGGGAACCGTAAATAAAGTTAATTTATCAGAAGTTTCTGAGGTTATTCTATCATCAATTAAATCTCCAGTAAATTCTGATAATTTAATTACTATTAAAGCTGTTGGTGATATTATTCCAGGTACTAATTATCCTCAGAATAAATTACATCCAAGAAAACAAGAATTATTTGCATCGGTAAAACCTCTTTTGCAAGATGCGGATATTGTATTTGGTAATTTTGAAAGTACCTTAACAAGTTATCCTAATAGTCGTAAAAGCATGGGAAGTGGTAAGGTATTTGCTTTTAGAACTCCACCAGATTATAGAGATTTATTAAAAGATGCTGGTTTTAATGTTTTAAGTGTGGCGAATAATCATTCTTTTGATTTTTTCAAACAAGGTTTTGAGGATACAATTACTAATATTGAAAGTGTAGAAATGCAGGCAGTTGGTAAAAAAGGAGAGATTATTTATCGGCAAGTTAAAGGAGTTAATATAGGGTTTATTGCTTTTAGTAATTATGATTATCATAATTCTATGCTTGATTTAGATTCTGCTAAAAAACTTGTGCAGGAAGCGGATAAAAATGCAGATATTATTGTTATTTCTGTTCATGCTGGTGCTGAGGGAAGTGGTGCTTTAAGAGTTAGGAATAAAACTGAATATTTTTTCGGTGAAAATCGTGGAAATAAGGTTTTATTTGCCCATGAATTAATTGATGAAGGTGCTGATTTAGTATTAGGTCACGGTCCTCATGTACCTAGAGCGATGGAGGTTTATCAAGGAAAGTTAATTGCTTATTCTTTAGGAAATTTTATGGGTTATCGTACATTATCTACTCAAGGAAATTTGGGATATTCTTTGGTTTTAGAGTTAGATATTAATTATAAAGGAGATTTTGTTTCTGGGAAAATTTTGCCTGTTCATTTGAATAGTAAAGGTATTCCTTATGATGATAAAAAATTAGGTCGGAGTATTAAGTTAATTCGGGAGTTAACAAAGAAAGATTTTCCGAATACAATGTTAGAAATTGATGGTGAAGGGAGATTAAAAAATCCAAGGTAAGTATTAAAGCGCATTTTAGTTTTTAAGAAAATTAAAATTTATCACTATAATAAATGGAGAACAAGAAATAGGGGATATAAAAAAAGTATTTTTACCGAATAATTAAATAATTAAATAATTAAATAATTAAATAATTAAATAATTAAATAATTAAATAATTAATGCCTTGAAGTCTCCCCCTTTAAAGGAGAAAAAATTTACTTTTTTCCTTTTATTCAATCCTCTTCCTTTTAGGGAAAGGTAATTACCAATTATCAATTATTGAAAAATATTATATCCACCCAAATATTAAGCAGTTAGCATTAGAGTTTTTGCTTATGATTAGTTATAAAAAATTCATCAAAATCCTTTTCACTTCCCAATAATATTGCTCTAGTTAAGGAAAAACGAATAATAATTATATAACTAATAAAAGATAACGTTGTTCCAAGAATGAATACTATAAAATTAGAAGAAAAGACTCCTAAATTTAAGAACCTTAAAAAATCGCGGAATACTATGTGCAGGAATAAAATAATCATTGATGCTTTTCCTAATGCAGTAAAAATTTTAGCTACCAAAGGAACTCTTTCAACTAACAACTTAGAAACATCAATACAAAATATAATCATTCCCAGTGCCAACAATAAACTAATTATTGGTATTCCATAATTAGCTCCTTTCATATCATAATCTACAGAGAAAAATTGATTGGGGAATTGCCTAGAATAGAAAAAAATTAGCCACCAAGAAATAATAACTGATGGAATAGAAATCAAATAATAGTTTCGTTCTCTATAGTATTTTCTAAATAGAAACCCAAGTAAAAATAAAGGAATAGCAGCTAAGGCAATATGAGCATTCTGAGGTAACCAAAATTTCGGGAACACTAAAGAATTTAAGTAGCTTAAAGCTATTAGAAAAATTATGTAGAATTTTAGATGATTGGGATTAGCTTTTTTTATTATTAAATTTGCCAGTTGTTGAGTAATAAAAAAACAAGTAACAAACCAAAAAGCAGAAGTTAGTCCCCATAAATGATATCCCCCTACAATAGGATTAATAATTAACTTAAGAATATCAACAAAAGAAAAATTATCTTTTTGGGGAAGGGCTGTAATTAGTTGTATTGGATATAGTAGAATTACAAAAGAAATATAAGGAACAATTAAGTGAATTAATTTCTTTTTCAGATACTCTCGGTTATTGTATTTTGATGAGTAAAGAAATCCACCAATACAGAAAAAAAGTGGCATATGAAATATAAAAATTATTTCTTTAATTGCTCCGCCGTAAATATGACCAGCAACTACGGTACAAATTCCAATTCCTTTTAAAGTGTCAATCCATTCAAATCGTTTCATATTAAAAATTATTAATTTTATTGATATTTAGGTTTAAGTATAACACCAATTTTAAAAAATGCAAATAGTACTGTTTACCCATTGTCTAGTTCCGAAATATTGACAAGAATGAGCAGCAATATTAGCAGCATTTGCTAAAGCTTTTGTAAATTTTCTATCAAAAATATAGTGACAAAATGCTCCATGAAAAATATCACCAGCACCTAAAGTATCAACAGCATTAATTTTCGGAACTTCCACATTTCCAAACTTACCTTGACTCAAATATTTGATAGGTTTTTCCCCTTGAGTAATGGCAATATTGGGAATATTTAGACTTTCTAAATAGGCAAAAACTGACTCTTGACTTTCACAGTTAGGAGGATAAAAATTAGCTGAACAAATAGCATAATCAACAAAAGGTAAAATTTCCTCAAATCCTGGTTTCCAACTACCTCCATCTATGACAATAGGAATATTTTTTGACTTAGCAAATTGAGCAATTTCCAGACTTGCTGCTATTTGATGACCGTCAATTAAAACAATATCAATATTATCAATAATTTCTGGAAAAATAAGTTCTTTTGAAATTTGAGACTTCGTAGCATTAATAGAAATAACCGCGCGATCGCCTGTATCTTGAGTAGTAATAATTGATGAAACTGGTGGTGGTTCGGAACGATTTTTATCTAAGTCTTGGATTGTCACATTATGCTTTTCTAAATCTGCTTTAATTAGATTAGTTATGGGATGATTTCCTAATCCACAGAGAAGAGTTGTTTGATTATTAAAGTAGCTAAATGTTACGGCTGCATTTGTAGCAGGACCTCCAGCAGTAATAGTATAATTATTAGCAACAACTTTTTGATTTTTCTCAGGATAATTGGTTGTCATATAAGTTAAATCTAAAGTAATTAATCCAATAAAAAGTCCGGTTTTAGTCATAATAAAAGAAGAAAATAGGTATGGAGGGAATAGGGAACAGGAAAGAATAATTGATAATTGATAATTAATCCTCAGCATTCAGCCTTCAGCTATTAATAATAAGAAGCTGATAGCTGACTGCTAATAGCGAAATGCTTACTAACGTTTATCCAACCAAATTTGTAAATTTTCCAAACTATTAAAATCTAAAATATCCTCCGTTAAACTTTCCAAATCATCTAAAACTAAGTTTTCAATTTGATTACTTATTGTGGCTGGAATTTTGCCAAAACGCTTTTTTAATAAACCCATAACTAGAGTGATCGCTTGTTTTAAACGTCCTTTTTTTTCTCCTTGTTCTTCGGCATAAATTATTCGCCCTCTTTCATCTTGCATTGCTATTGCTCGACGCTCAACTATATCTAATTCTTTTCTACTTAGATTAATTATATTAGCAATATATAAAGCTTTTTCTATTTCAGAAACTTCCCCTAAATTTTCAGGAATACTATCAAATCTGTTAGCCTCTTTCAGAAAATATATCCATTTATCAGTCAAACTGTTTAAGTCTGATAAAACTTTCTTAAATTTAGGCAATTCTACAAAAATTAATTGCAATTGTTTGTCGAGACATTCAAAATTTTTCTTCTCTTCCTTAAACACAAATTTATTGATAAAATTCTTAGGCTTTTCAAACAGAATAAAATCTGTAATTGTGACAGCTATAGCTGGATTTAATAGGAGATAATCTTCTCCTGTTTCTAACTGATTTGCATAAGCTTTAGCTAAGTTATAAGCTACTCTTTTATTGAAACCTGCCATTCTAGCGACTTGCATTTCAATAACTACAATTTAGTCGTCTGCTAAAACTGCTTTGATATCTAAATATGTATCCTTTAAACTGATTAATTGACCAGGATTATAAGGGTTAAGAATTGTCAGAGATTTAATGACTTTTTTACCTTCATAAATTATAGCATTGAGAAAGCTAATTAATATGTCTTGACTTTGCTCAGAGCCAAAAATTTTTTGAAAGGCATAATCGACTTTGGGGTTGATAAATTTCATGGTAGTTTTCATATAGTTTTATATTAGACAATTTTGAACATGGTTTATAATGAACAAGTTGGGCAACTATTAATTATAGTATATTTCAAAGCTGTATTAATCCAGTCAGAATAAATTTTACTACAAAAGTTTTTCAAGTCTATATTCATTTCAATTATTTCCTTAAAAGTAGGATATTATTGCTGTTTGCGTAGCATTCCGTAGGAATAGCTGACGGCTAATAGCTAAATGCTTACATATTGTAAAATATAGATTTTTATATGCTATAGTAATAGTAAAAAATCAAGTCAAAGAGTATACAAATAAGAAATGATATTATGAACGAAAATACTATTTCTGTAGAAAATGTAATTAAGCAAATAGATTGTATGAATATCGAGCAGCAATTAGAATTAATTGCTTATATTGCTAATAGAATCCAGCAATATAAATCTTCAAGCAACAAAAAAACTTCTTTAAAAAGTATCATTGGTAGTGGTAAAGGATGCTTTGCAACTCCAGAAGAAGTAGATAATTTTATTAATAAAGAGCGAGATAAATGGGAATTTTAGAAGCAATCAAAGGAACACAAATTTACTTAGATACTAATATCTTGATTTACGCAGTAGAAGGGTATCCTGAATTTCAAGATTTATTAAATGAGTTATTTGAAGCTTTTGATAATGGAAATCTCAAAGCTATTACTAGCCAATTAACTTTAGCAGAAGTTTTAGTTAAACCATTAATTGAAAATCAAACTGAAATTTGTTTAACTTATGAAAATATTATCCAAAGTTCGCAAGTTCTGGAAGTAGTACCAATTAATCGAAAAATTCTCATAGAATCAGCTCGGTTAAGAACTTTAATTAATTTAAGATTGCCAGATGCAATTCATTGTGCAACTGCTATTTTAAATGGATGTGAAACTTTTTTAACTAACGATAAACGCTTAGAGAATATTCCTGGGATTAATGTTCTTATTTTATCTAATTTGTTATAAGTAAATTTATGAAAAATATTCATTTTTACTAAGGTTTTATCCTGCTTAAATTGAGCATTATTAAGACTTACACGGGAGGCACTATATATGATATATATTGGATGATTTCATGTCGTTTATTTTGCATCTTCTCAAGATTGAGAAATGGTATAAGGATATTTATTGGTATACTGTTTCTTAAATTACTACTCCCTACTCCCTACTCCCTAAATAAAATGAATATATTAATAGAAAATATAGGCGTTCCTAAAATACCATCTAATTTAAAATTACGCCCTTATCAACAACAAGCTGTTAATAATTGGTTTGCTAATAAAGGTAGGGGAGTTTTAAAGATGGCTACTGGTACTGGAAAAACAATTACCGCTTTAGTGATCGCTACTGAACTTTATCAAAAAATTGCTTTACAAGTATTAATTATTGTTTGTCCTTATCGTCATTTAGTAACTCAATGGGGAAGGGAATGTGAAAAGTTTTCTCTCAAACCAATTCTGGCTTTTGAGAATGTAAATAATTGGCAAAATCAACTTTCTACTACTCTTTATAATATTCATTCCAACCATCAAATATTTCTTTCTATTATTACTACTAACTCTACTTTTATCTCTGATGGTTTCCAATCTCAGCTTAAATATTTTCCGGAAAAAACTTTAATTATTGGGGATGAAGCTCATCATTTAGGTTCGCCAAAATTGGAGAAATGTTTACCTAAAAATATTGGTTTAAGACTGGCTTTATCTGCTACTCCAGAAAGATATTTTGATGAGGAAGGAACTACGGCAATTTTAGATTATTTTGGTGAAGTATTGCAGCCAGAATTAACTTTAGCTGATGCAATTAAACAAGGTGCTTTAGCTCGTTATCTTTATTATCCAGTTTTAGTAGAATTGACTGAAGAGGAAAGTCGA